>NZ_CP023004.1:3962500-4174933 GCF_003096195.1 Ereboglobus luteus
ACTGTGCTGTCCCGCCCAACCATGCCCATATCGGCAAGGACCACGCCATCCACGCCGCCTTTGATGAGACCGCCGGTGTTGTTGGTGATATCCACACGGTGCTCGGCATGGAGGCCCACGCCGTCCACGCCGATGATCGTGCCGGAGTTGGTGATTTCGCTGCCATCGGAGCTCATGCCGAGATACACTCCCGTGCCGGTGCCTTGGATGAGGCCGCGGTTGGCGAGATCCGCCCTGCCGTCGGAATAGATGCCGGTGGATTCATTCGTGGCGCTCGTGTCGATGCCGATGATCGTGCCGTCGTTGGCAAGATCGATCGATCCGGAGTTGTCCGTCTTGATTCCGTATTGGTCGCCTTGAATGAGGCCGCCAGTGAGATTGGTGCCCGTGACCACGCCGCCGGTGGCATGGATGCCTATGCTGTCGGCCCCGGTGCCAATGATCGTGCCGTTGTTTGCGAGGTCGACTCCGGTGGTATGTATGCCGGCTTCATTACCCTGGATGAGGCCGTGGTTGATCACGTTGCCGCCGTTGAATTGCGCGCCGGCTGTCTCGCCCTGAATGAGGCCGCGGGATTCGTTGGTGATGGTAACGGTGCTGCCGTCGACATGCACGCCGTAGCTCGTGGCGGCGTTCGTGCCGAGGATCGTGCCGGAGTTCGCCACCTCGCCGTCGCCGGCGAGGTGCACGCCGGCGTAACCGCCGGTGATGAGGCTTTCGACCGCGGCGTTATTGACGACGGTTTCGCCGCCGACGCCGCCGTAAACACCGATGCCGTTGGCCGTGTCGAGGCCCTCGATGGTGCCGAAGTTGGTGACCGTGCCGCCGGCCTCGAGCGTGACGCCCGTGGTTCCGCCGGTAATGGTGGCGTATTGGTCGTTGCGGATGTCGACCGGGCTGCCTGTCGCATGGATGCCGTGGCTGTCGGCCGCAGTGCCCCGGATGATTGAGTTGTTCGTGTTGTGCACCGTGCCGCCAGCGCCGAGTGTGATTCCCGCGGCGCCGCCCTCGATCAGGGCGTTGTTGGTGATGTCGGCCTCGCCGTAAATCTTAGCACCTTCGTTGGTCGTGCCGATGATTGTGCCGGAGTTGGTCATCGTGAGGTCTCCCTGTGTCAGCAGGCCGGTATCCATGCCGCTGATGAGGCCGCCGGGGTTGTTGGTGAGCACGGTGTCACTGGGGTGTCTTTGGTTATGGATACCATAGCCACTCGTTCCAATGATTGTGCCAGTGTTGGTGATTGTTGCGTCGCCGTCCAGATTGACGCCACCAAGGTCGCCTTGAATGAGGCCTCCGACAGAGTTCGTAACGGTGGCTTGTTCATGGACATCCAATCCGAAATCACCACCAAGGAGCTCCCCGGCATTGGTGACGGTGCCGCCCGTGCTAAGGCAGACGCCAGCGCTCGCACCCTCGATCACGGCGTGCTGCTTGTTGTCGATGGTAACGGGATCGTTGAAGGCAAAAACGCCGTAGCTGCCGTCCGGATCCGTGCCGATGATCGTGCCGCTGTTTGTGACCGTGCCGCCGCCCTCGAGCCAGATGCCGGCACGGTCGCCGCTGATCGAACCGGCATTGGTCACGTTGGCGACTCCCTCAACATACACGCCATGGACGACTCCCTGAATGAGGCTGGTTGCCGCGGTATTTTCAATCACCACGTCGCCGGCGGAATAGACACCCGCGTCGTCGTCGCTAAGGATCGTGCCGGAGTTAAAGACCGTGCCGCCCGCGAGCATCGTCACACCCGTCACGCCGCCCGTGATCAACGCACTGTCCGTATTGCTGATCACCGCCCCGCCGCCGGCGGTCAGGATGCCGTGCCCGGTGACTCCGCCGCTGATCGTGCTGGAATTGGTGACTTCGCCACCGGCGTTGAGTTGGATGCCGGTGGAACCGCCGACGATGAGGGCGCCCGAGGTGTTGACGATTTCCGCGACGCCGGACGCAATGATGCCGGCCCCGGCCACGCCCTGAATGGTGCCGGAGTTGGTGTTGGCAACCGTGCCGCCTTGCGCGAGGTTGATACCGTAGGTGCCGCCTTCTATATAGCCGTTGTTGTTAGTGACGGCGATCACACCATTTTTCGCCTCCACGCCGGTGTCGGCCGTGCCGGTGATGGTGCCGGAGTTGCCGAGCGAGCCGGTGCCGACGAAGGAAATGCCGACGAGGCTGCCAACGGGCGCAAGGGTGTTGGTGTAAACATAACCGTTCGCCAGGGTCAGCGCCGTGCCGGTGACATTGATGCTGCCCGTGCCGGTAAGCGTGGAATTGATTTCGAGGTAAACGCCGCGGTTGCCGGTGATCGCGCCGTCGTTGCGCACGGTGGTGTTGCCGCCCGCGTAAACGCCGCCTTCGATGGTGGCTCCCGCGGTGTTGGAGACAAGGGCCGTGCCCGCGTCGACGCGCACGCCGTAGCCGGTGGCGCCGGAAATGGTGCCGAAGTTGGTGACGGTGCCGCCGGACGTGAGAAGCACGGCATTGTTGGCGCCTTGAATCATGCCGTCCACTTTGTTGTCAACGAGTATGCTGACTCCGCCATAGACGCCGCTGCTACTGGTGCTGTTGCCTGTGATCGTGCCGGAATTGATCACCGTGCCGCCGTTGAGCAGCGAAACGCCGCCGCCGCCCTGAATCACGCCGCCAGTGGAGTTGGATACGAGCGCGGTGGCACCGACAATGCGAACGCCGTAGTTTGTGTTGCCGCTACTACTCATAATGGTGCCGGAGTTGAACACGGTGCCGCCGGACGCGAGATACACGCCCCTGCCGGCGGTGCTTTGAAGCACGCCGCCCGCCTTGTTGTCGACGAGGATGCTGACGGCGCCATGGACGGCGGGGTTGCTGTTGCCTGTGATCGTGCCGGAATTGCGGACCGTGCCGCCGTTGCTCAGTGAAACGCCATAGTCGCCATTGATCACGCCTGAGGTGTTGTCCACGAGCGCGGAACCAACCGCGGAGTAAACGCCGTAGCCCGCGCCGCCGGTAATCGTGCCGGAATTGGTGACGGTGCCGCCGGCGGCGAGTTGCACGCCGTAGGTGCCGCCCGAGATGTCGCCGCCAGTGGCATTGCTCACGAGTGTGACGTTGCTGTTGGAATAAACGCCGGTGATCGCGCCGGTGATACTGCCGGAGTTTGTGACCGTGCCGCCTGCGGCGAGTTGCACGCCGTAGGTGCCGTCGGTGATGAGGCCGCCGGAGAGATTGTTGAGACGCGCGGCCGAATTGTTGAAACCAACGCCAATACTGCCGGCGCGAATCGTGCCGGAATTGGTGATCGTGCCGGTGCTGTAAAGTGCGACACCCGACAAGTTTATGCCTTCAATAAGGCCGCTGTTGGTAAGCTCACCCAATGAACCAAGAATGATCACGCCATTGGCACCACCCAAAATCGTGCCGGAATTGGCGACCGTGCCGCCGCTGTTGAGGTGCACGCCGTAGTTAGCGCCGGTGATGAGTCCACCGGTGGTGTTGCTGACGAGCGTGGCGGCGTTGTTGGTATAAACGCCGACGCCACCGGCGTCGGTGGCGCGGATCGTGCCTGAGTTGGTGACAATGCCGCCATACATGAGCATCACGCCGTAAGTGCCGTTGGTGATGAGGCCAGTCGAGGCATTGTCGATCAGGGTGTTGATGTTATTGGACAGGATGCCGACGCTGCCGGTGCTGGTGATGGCGCCAGCATTGCGCACCGTGCCGCCGCTATTGAGCCACACGGCCCTGTTGGCGCTTTGAATCACACCACCCGCCTTGTTGTCGACGAGTATGCTGTGCAGGCCATAGACGCCGCTGTAACCGGCTGCGCTATCACTACTACTGATAATCGTGCCGGAATTGAGCACCGTGCCGCTGGCGTCAAAGGTGATGCCGCCGGTGCCCGTGATCAAACCGGCGTTGTTTATCAAACTGTTGGTGGCAGATCGCACCGCGTAAGTGGTAGCGCCCCCGTCCGCAAGGGCGCCCGAGCCGATTTGCAACTCCACGCCGGTAGCCGAAATCCTTATAGCAGGCGACCCTGACACCCCGGTAACAGAGCCGGAACTCAGGACATGCGTGCCGGAGGCGTTGGCATCATAGTTGGTGGTTCCACTGGTAATGGAAAATGTCTGCGCCGACAGTTGCACGGCAAGGGTCGCGAGTGTCGCGGACAGGAAAAGCGCGACAATGCCGCGCGCGGGGGGGCGAACAGGTTTGTTCATGTGGTAGTTACGGTTTGTGTTTTGCATGAGAGTGACGGGTCAAGCCGGCGGGGTTGACGGGTGAGTGGATAGTTGAGGGATGGTTGGCGGATGGTTGAACTTGGCGCATGAAGCCAGAGGCATCAGTCGCAAAGTGATTATAAAATCAAAAAAATTTTGTAATGAATGTGCACAAGTATGATTAGACCCCTAATTTCGCGCCCTTGTGTTGTGATACAATTGTCGCGGTTTGTTAAGAATAATTTCGTGAATCACCAAAAAAACAAACTGTTGCAAGCAAGATGCACAGAGGACAGCAAAGTTGCGACGAGCAAGAATTTACACGATGACTGTGAAAATGATTTTAATGCGCAAAACGCCCAAACAAACCAGATTTGGAAGCTGTGGAAATCTCGTGCATTTCCAGCATATTAACGCCCCTCACTCGCGCGGTAAAAGCACTCAAAAACGCGCCTTATTTTACTCCCTGAGACTGACCGTGGATTGTCTGCGAGTCTGCCCCGCGAAAGCCGGCGCGAGGTGTGCCCCCTGCTCTCAAAATTCATATTATTTTCAAACGAATACGTTGCAAACGCCGGAACTGCCGGAACCCGGCCGGGTCGATAGCCGGCAAAACTTATTCATGCCTGACACCCTCACACTGATTTCCCGCTTCGCACTGGCCGCGCCGGGAGTCCGAACGGACTCCCAAAAACAAACGGTCTTCGCGGCGCCGTGCCATCGGGGCACAACCCGGCACACACGCGCGCTGCTTGATTACGTGGCGCGTCCGTCCCGAAAACAAATCACGCGAGGCAAGATGGGAGGGCGTCCGCATATCGCCCGGTCCTGACCGGCGGCCTTTTTGCGAAGACAAAACCGGCGCCGGAGTCCGGCCCGACGCGGCGCGCCGATGAAACCGCCGCGCCAAACGAAAGGATGCCCGGAGTTTTTTCCGCCAAGGAAACCCGGCCTCAACGCAGCAACTCCGCCACGCGCGAACTGGTTTGCGCCCAGTGCGCGTCCGGAATCAGCGGACCCATGTGGCGCACGGTTTCGGCGCCGAGCAGCGAGGCGATCGCGCCGCACACCGGGAGCGGCTTGTCGCGCAGCCAGCCGGACAAAAAGCCCGCGCACCACGCGTCGCCCGCGCCGGTGCTGTCCACCGCGTCGGTCACGCGCACGGGTGCGATTCGGTGCGATTCGACGCCGCCTCCCTTGCCGCGCACAATCCACGCGCCGTCCTTGCCGAGCTTCACCGCGGCCACGCCGCCGAACTCCGCGAGGCGCGCGCCCAGCGCTCGATAATCCTCCTCGCTGTTCGCGTCCGCCGCGTCGGGAAACAGCGCGCGGATTTCATCCTCGTTGGAGGACACCACGTCGATTCCCTTGCGCAATTGTCCGAGCAGCCATTCGCGCGATTCGCGCACGACTTCAAACGACGCCAGGTCGAGGCTGAGCGTGCAGCCCGCCGCGCGCGCGCCGTCGAGAATCGCGTCGGCGAGTTTCGAGTTGAACACGACGTAGCCCTCGATGTGCACATGCCGCGCGCCATCAAAATCCGACGGCAAAATATCCTCCGCCGAAAACGTGCCGTGCGCGCCGAGGCAGGTGCGCATGGTGCGTTGCGCGTCGGGCGTGGTGAGCGCGAGGCAGCGGCCGTTTGGCTCGGCGCCGTGCTTGAAGCGCGACGTGTCCACGCCGGCGGATGCGAAGCTCGCCTTGTAGGCGTCCGCCGCGTCGTCGTTGCCGAGCTTGCCGATGAACGCCGCGCGCAAGCCGAGCCGCGCGGTGTTGAAGGTCGTGTTGGCCGACGAGCCGCCGGTGCTCATTGCGGGCTTGACCGGGAGGAGCGCGACCAGGCGCGCAATTTCGTTCGCGTCGACCATGACCATGCCGCCTTTTTCGCCGCCCGCGTGCGCGAGAAAATCATCGGGCACGCCCGCGAGAATATCCATGATCGGCGCGCCGACGCCGATGAGATCGAGAGGTTTTGAGGAAGTCATAAATAAATTCTTGGAAACTAAATTCGCAGGGACGCGCCTTGCGCGCGCCCTGGTGTGCGAAAAACTGTTTGCGTAATCATCAGTAAAAGCGAGCGCCCGCCCGCAAGAGCGCGCGAAAAATAACGCGCCGCCCGCGGCGTCAGTTCGAAACGGTGATGCTCGTCGCGAGCAACGGCTCGTCGTCAACCTCGATCACGATCGAGTAGTCGCCCGGCTCGTCGAAGTTGAGGTTGTTGATTTCGTTGATGAGATTGATGCGTTGGAGCGGGCCGGCGGATTCGAATTCGCGCTCAATGAGCGGATTCATGTTCATCGGGTCGAGCCCGAGCGTGATGCGGATCATGTGCTTGCCCGCGGGCACGTCGCTGATTGTGAGGAACCAGATCATGCGCGGATGCGTGACGGGGAACTCGCGCGCGCGGATGTTGGAGAAAACGCCTAGTATGGTGTGCTTGCCCGAGCCGGGATCGATGTGCACACCGTCGCACGTGAGCCATGCCAGGACTTGTGGCTTTGATTTCAAGGATGACATGCCGGCATGGTGGCTGCGAACTTGCACAGGGCGCAAGCTAATGCAGTTGGGGTGCCTCTCAAAATTTCGCAGAGTAAAAAAGAACACGCCTGCGCCCGGGAGCGCGGGCGTCCCGCCCGCAAGATTGCGCGCCACACAAACCTCCAACCCTGCGGGCAGGATGCCCGCGCTCCCAGGTGGTCAGCATTTTGAGATGCGGCCAGGTGGTTGTTTACGCGCGTATTCTGCTTTGCAAGTAAACGGGAACACGTATGATTCCGGATTCTTTTTTCCAGATGACAGCCACTCCCAACCACGAGCCATTTATTGTCCGCCCGCGCAACGAACCCGCGCCGCTTTCCCAAATCCAGGAGGAAATCCTCGCGCTCAAACGCGAGCGCAACGCCGTCATCCTCGCGCACAATTACCAGATCGAGTCGATCCAGCGCATCGCCGATTACGTGGGCGACTCGCTCGGGCTCGCCTATCAGGCGCAACAGGCTCAGGCCGACGTTATCCTTTTTTGTGGCGTGCACTTCATGGCCGAGACAGCGAAAATCGTAAACCCGTCGCGCACCGTGCTCCTGCCCGACCTCGACGCCGGTTGCTCGCTCTCCGACTCGTGCCCCGCCGGGCAACTCGCCGCTTACAAGGCAGCGCATCCCGACACCTACGTCGTCGCCTACATCAACTGCTCCGCCGCCGTGAAGGCGCTCAGCGACGTGATCTGCACGAGCGGCAACGCAGCCAAAATCGTCGCGCGCGTGCCCGCCGATAAAAAAATCCTTTTTGTGCCCGACCAGAACCTCGGCCAGTGGGTGCGCCAGCAAACGGGCCGCGACATGCAGCTCTGGCCCGGCAGCTGTTACGCGCACGTGCAGTTCACCGTCGCAGCGATTGAAAAAATCCGCTCGCAATTTCCCGGCGCGCCCGTCGTCGCGCATCCCGAGTGCGTGCAAGCCGTGCGCGACATCGCCGACGAGGTATGCTCGACCGAGCTCATGATCGGCTTTGCCAAAAAAACGCCCGCGCGCGAAATCATCGTCGTGACGGAAAGCGGCATGCTCCACCGCCTCCAGCGCGAGGTGCCTGACAAAACATTCATCGCCGGCCCAACCGACACCTGCGCGTGCAACGACTGCCGTTTCATGAAAATGAACACGATCGAGAAAGTGCGAGACGCGTTGAAAAACATGTCGCCCGCGATCGAAATGCCCGAGGACATCCGCGCCGCCGCGTTTGCCCCGATCCAGCGCATGCTCGACTGGAGCAAGTGAGGGCGCGTTGGAGGGCGGAGCGTCGCCCTCCAAATTGTCACTGCGCGGCTGGCGGCGGGATGACCGGAGGGACGACCGGCGGTGTTGCCGCGGGACTCGGCGGATTGCGTTTCACGATTGCCGCGACGATCAGCGAGGAAACCACGCCGAAAAACATCTGGCTCAGAAAACCCATCGCGGCCAGAGCGCCCGGATGGAAAAACATGCGCGTGATTTTTTCCGCGGCCTCCATTTGCCGGGCGTTCATTCCGGCATCGGCCCATTTCTGTTCGACGAACGTCATCATGTGATCCGCGTAATCGGGATTGATAAATGTGAAGTGGACAAAAGTGTAAACCGCGCCGATGAGCGCCGCTACGAGCACGATCACCACACCCGCGCCGACTCCCTGGCCAAACGTCAGGCACTGGTCATTGTTTTCATCGCGCACCGCGCGCACGCCGAGCCAGATCACAAAAAAGCCCGCGATCACGCCAATCCATTGAAACATCGAGGCCAGCGTCGAGCCGACCCTTTCCGTTTGAAGTCCGAGCAGATAGCCGACCAACGTCAGCGCGATGCCGACTGCGGCGAGGATAAGTCCGTAGGTTGTCTTGGTGCTCATACGTAAGGTGAATCGCACGCTACGAAGATTTTCCCCGTGCGCAAGACACACCTCGCGCACGGCGCGCCGCCGCCGGAGCCGGCCCGCATGACAGTCAGCCTCATTTTTCGCTCGTAGTGCGCCGCGCCGCCGCATAAACACGACCGCTTTCCCAGTCACACCGCCAACAATAACAAACACGATGAAGCACTTCCTCAAAGAAACCGATTTCACACAGAACGAAGCGGCCGAAGTCCTCGCGCTGGCCCGCGACCTTAAGCAGGAACGCGGACGCAACACCCCCGCCGTGCTCAAGCACCAGACCTGGGCGATGATCTTTTCCAAGTCCTCCACCCGCACGCGCGTCTCGTTCGAGGTCGGCATCCACGAGCTCGGAGGCAATCCGCTTTTCCTCAACAAAAACGACATCCAGCTCGGTCGCGGCGAAAGCATCGGCGACACCGCGCGCGTGCTCTCGCGCATGGTGCACGGCCTGATCGTGCGCACCTACGACCACGCCGAGGTCGAGCAACTCGCCGAGCTCGGCAACGTGCCCGTCATCAACGCGCTCACCGACTTCCTGCACCCGTGCCAGATCTACGCCGACGCCTTCACGCTCGCCGAGCGCTGGACCCCGCCCGGCGGCGACCTGCTCGCCTCGCTCAAGGGCCGCAAAATCGCGTTCCTCGGCGACACCGCCTGCAACATGGCCAACTCGTGGATTCTCGGCGCAAACCTCTTCGGCATGGAAATCTCGCTCGCCGGTCCGAAAGGCTTCGAGCCCTCCGCCGAGTTCAACACGCTCCTCGCTGCCGAAAGCAAACGCCTCGGCCTCCCCGGCAAATACCAGTTTACGACCGATCCCTACGAAGCCGTGAAAAACGCCGACGTTGTTTACACCGACGTCTGGGTGAGCATGGGCAAGGAGGACGAGGCCGCCGAGCGCATCAAAACCATGTCGCCCTACAGCGTGACCGCGCAACTCTTCGCCGCCGCCAAACCCGACGCGTGGTTCATGCACTGCCTCCCCGCGTATGTGGGCAAGGAAGTGACGCAAGACGTGCTCGACCACCCGCGCTCGATCATCTTCGACGAGGCCGAAAACCGCCTCCACGCGCAAAAAGCCATCATGGCCGTGCTCGCGCAACAACCGCGAGGCTAGTTTTGATCGCGGAAGCGCGAAAGGGCGGAAACACGAAAAATTCCCCTTAGCCATGCATTCCGCAATCAACGGCCGCTGGTGTTCCAATCCTTCCGCGCTTCCGTTTTTTCGCGTTTTCGCGATTAAAATTGAAGTGCAAGAAAACGAAGTGCATTATTTTAACTTTATTCTCCCATGAAAATCGTCCTCGCATATTCCGGCGGACTCGACACGTCCGTCATCGTCAAATGGCTCAAGGAAACCTATGACGCCGACATCATCACCTTCGCGGCCGACATCGGCCAGGAGGAAGAACTCAAGGGCTTGGACAAAAAAGCCAAAAAGACCGGCGCCTCGAAACACTACACGCTCGACCTCGTCGAGGAATTCGCGCGCGACTACATCTACCCGATGATCCGCGCCAACGCCGTTTACGAAAACCAGTATTACCTCGGCACCTCCATCGCGCGCCCCCTCATCGCCAAGGCGCAGGTCGCCATCGCCCGCAAGGAAAAAGCCGACACCGTCGCGCACGGCGCCACCGGCAAGGGCAACGACCAGTGCCGCTTCGAGCTCACCTACATGGCGCTCGCGCCCGACCTGCAAATCATCGCCCCGTGGAAAATGGACGAATACCGCGATCTCTTCCCCGGCCGCGCCGAGATGATCGCCTACTGCAAAAAGCACAACATCCCCGTCGAAGCCTCGCTCAAAAAACCGTATTCGATGGACCGCAACCTGCTCCACATTTCCTACGAGGCCGGCATTCTCGAAGACCCCTGGTTCGACCCCACGACCAAGGCCAACAAGGACATGTTCAAGCTCTCCGTCTCGCCCGAGGACGCGCCCGACAAACCCGAATACGTCGAACTCGAATTCGTGAAAGGCGATTGCGTCGCCATCAACGGCAAAAAACTCACGCCCGGCAAAGTGCTCAAGGCGCTCAACAAACTCGGCGGCAAGCACGGCATCGGACGCGTTGACCTCGTTGAAAACCGTTTCGTCGGCATGAAGAGCCGCGGCGTTTACGAAACCCCCGGCGGCACGATCCTCATGCACGCGCACAAGCAAATCGAAAGCCTCACCCTCGACCGCGAAGTCGAGCACCTGCGCGACAGCCTCATCCCGAAATACGCCGAGCTCGTTTACAACGGCTTCTGGTTCGCGCCCGAGCGCGAGGCGCTCCAGGCGCTCGTCGACCAAAGCCAGAAATTCGTGACCGGCACCGTGCGCCTGAAACTCTACAAAGGCAACATCATCACCTGCGGCCGCAAGTCGAAGTATTCGCTCTACGACGAAAACATCGCGTCGATGGAAGGCGTGCAAAGCTGGTATAACCAAAACGACGCCACCGGTTTCATCCGCCTGAACGGCCTGCGCCTCCGCGCCCGCAACCTCGCGCAAGGCGGCCCGAAAGTCTGAAACGTCATTTGACGAGAAGCATCCAAAAAGAAATGCGCGGCACACAAAGTCGCGCATTTTTTTTGGTAGGGCGAACCGTCCCGGTGAGCCGCAATTACCATCCGGCTCACCGGGACGGTTCGCCCTACCCTGCCTGACGCTCACGTCCGCTCCACGCGCCGTAAAAGTATCAATCCCGTGCCGATGAAAACCGCGTTCGGCAGCCAGATCAAAATCTCCGGATGCAAGTCGGGCCGCTTGTCGAGCCAGCCGACCGCGACCGACATCACGTAATACACCACAACGAGCAGCATCGCGATGCCGATGTTTGCCGACGACTCCTTGCGCTGCGTGCGGATGCCGAGCGGAATCGCAATGAGCGCGAACGAAAACACCCCGAGCGAAAACGTGAGCTTGTTGTGAATCGTGAGCGTGACCTTCAGCCGGTCGATGTCGGTGGCCTTCGGGTCGTGCGCGAGCTCGGTCCTCCGCTCCAGAAGTTCCGGCAGCGTGAGCCAGTTGAGCTTTTGCCTGAAACCGCGCCTGCCGAGAAAATCGCCGAGCGGAATCTCAACCGCCTGCTCCGTGCCGCCCATTTGCAGGATGTTGTTGTGGTCGGCGCGCTTCTCCGGATCGGCCACCGCGCGCGCCTCGATGTTGCCCTCGAAAGGCAGCACGCGCAGGATTTCCCTGTCCAAATCGAACTCAATGACGGCGGACGCCGCGTGATAAATGTAGGTCGCGCGCTGCTGGTTGTCCAACAGCCACACCCAGAGGTTCTGGTAAGTCTGGCCGTCCTTCTTGTCGAAAAAAATGACCGCTCCCGGAATCTCGCGCATGAAAGTGCGCGGCACAAAAAAGTTCGCCGCCGAATGCCGGAGCGCCTTCTCAAGCTCGACGTGGTAGGACACGCGCGACTTTGGCATGAGATAAAAATTGATGCCGAGCTCAGCGACGACGCCGAACAACGCAATCACAAGAATCGGGCGCGCGATTTGCAAAATGCTACGCCCCGAAGTGCGCATGGCGGTGATCTCGTTGTCCGCCGACATGCGCCCGAGCACGAGCAGCACGCCGATGAGCATGCCGATGGGCACGGCGTAGGTGCCCACGTATTGGGCCATGTCCCAGCACAATTTCAGGAAGAGCCCGAAGGGAATGCGCCCGTCGAGCAGATACACGAGCACATCCTTGAGCAAATTGACCGCGCCAAAAATAAATCCTATGAAAACAATCGCCGCCGCCGCCGAGGAAAGGACGGAGCTGGCGATATAACGATGTAGGATTTTGAACATGTGCGTGATTCGAAAAATGCGCGACGCCGCGCGGACTGCCAAGTCTGCTTTCCGCCAATCATGCGTTTTTCAAACCGGCAGGCGTGGCGGCCCGCGCCACTAAAACAACTCCCCTTGCGCGCCGGGTTTTTCGGCGGCGATTCGCTTGGCCTCGTCTCCCAGGAACGCGCCGTAGCGTTCGAGCCAGTCGTCGAGTTTGTCGTTGTAATACACGGGATCATACGGCGCGAGCCCGGCGTCGTGGGCGCCGAGCGGGCGGGCGCGCTGCCAGTCCGCCGTTTTGCCCTTTTCCCTTGCGGTGATGTAGTAGCTGACGCGCTCGCCCATGCGCGGCCGTGGCGTCATCTGCAACGCCACCTCGGCGGTCGCGCGACGCGGCTTGCCGCCCTCGGCGATGAAGCGCTCGTAGGTCTCGGGGTTCTGCGAGAGGATTTCCGACTTCGCGAGCTCGGCCACCGGCATTTCGCATTTGCCGATGCGGCTGCGGTAATCCTCGAGGAGCGCGAGCGGCGACTCATCCGTCGCGCCGAGCAGGTAGCGGATGAGTGTGTCGCTGAGTTTTTTGAGATACGGCTCGATGCCGCGCGAGCGAAGCGCGGAACCGCGAATGGTGATTTTGCCGCCGGGGCATTTGTCGATGAGCGCGTAGTTTTTCGACTTGTAGCAAAACATCGCCGCGTAGCTGCCGTCGTGCTCGAGTTCGATGCCCTCGGGAAGCACCGTTTGCGCGCTGGCGAGAAGCGCGGAGGGATCGGTAAAATATTTTTTTGACGAGAGGTAAATGCCGTCGGTGTCGGCCTCGAGGATGTCGCAACCCTCCGCGGCGAGCCTGTCGATGAGCGCCTGCAGGAGTTCGCGCCCGCGGCGAGTCACCTCGGCGGCGAGCGCGCCGTCGCCGAAGCGCGCGCCGGAAAATCCGAGGTAGCCGTAGAAGGAGTTGATCAGGATTTTGAAGCTCGCCTGGCGCGCCTGGTATTCGGCGCGAAGAAGTTCGTCGGCCGTGGTGCGCGCGAGTTGTTTGTATTTCAAGCGATACTCGCGCAGGCGGGCCAGCATCGGAATGAAAACGCCGAGCGTGTCGCCGGCGGGGTTTTGCCCGATGGAAAGAAGCAGGCTCGGGTAGAGCGAGGCGACGTCGAAGTGCAGCACGTTTTTGAACACGCCCTCCTTGAACGAGCGCGTGTAGCCGCCGGCGAAGGCGGACATCTCGACCGGCGCGGGGCACGACTGGCGCGCGTGATAATACTCCTCGAGGAAAAGCAGGTCGATCTTAGTCGTGGTGCCGCGCAGCGCGGCGTCCTGAAGCAGGATCGGAAACGTGCGCGTCTGCTCGAAATACGTGGGCAGGAGCAAATCGGCGAGCCCCTTGGTTTCGCGCAAATCGTCGGCGAGATAGGCGAGAAACGCCTCGCGGTTTTCGCGATACGCGTTGCGAAGTTCCGAGCCCTTGATGTAAGTGCGCGCGCCGGTGGCGTCGGCGTCCTCGGCGGTGATGCCGAAAAAGACCGCGCTGTCCTTGAGACCGTAGCTTGTCATTTCGCGCGTGGTGATGTCGTGCAATTGCACGAGCATGTAGGTGTCTATCACGGCGCGGCCGGGGATGTCGCAACGCGGAAAATCGAGCCAGCGCTCGGCGACTTTCAGGCGCGAGTTGCGAAACGCGGCCTTCTGCCCGAAACGTCCCCACGCGCAGGGGACTTTGTGACGCCGCGCGCGCTGGCGCAGGTAGTCGAGGTCGAACTTGAAAATATTATGCCCCTCGATCGTGTCGGGATCCTCGGCGGCGAGAACCGCGTTGAATTGCTCGAGCAGTTTTTTCTCCGCCGCGGCGGTCGGTTCATCAAGGACAAGAAGCTGGCGTCTCGGCGCGGGCGAATCCGCCGATGTGAACTGGAGCCCGATGGCGAGAACATAGTCGGTCGGATTCGAGGGATCGCTAAACGCGCCCCCGCCGGCGGAATCGGTTTCGATGTCGAGCTGGCAGCGCCGAAGCTGGTGAAACCCAAGGTCGCCAAAAAGACGCTGCCGGGTTTGCAGGAGAAATTGATTTTCAAACGGACGAAGCACATCGGTGCCGACACGCGCGCCCGCCGGTGTTTTTTTGGCGGCGGAAATCAGCGCATCGTAGGCGTCGGGCGTGTCGGCGTGCGCAAGCTGCGTGAAAACGCCCCGTCCCTTGAGCGCCTCGATGCGCGCGCCCTCCGGCGAGTCAATCTCCGCCGAGGTGAGCCATGCGAAAGGATGAAACACGGCGGATTGCCCGGCGCGAGTGCCGTCGGCATTCGCAAGCGAAAGGTGCGCGACGCCGTCGCCGTCGATCCAAAGGCCGCAGATGCTCTGCGCTGAGTTTTGAGCGGAGGGAGTTTGCCCGGACATGGACAACTACATGCGCGAGAACCCCGCGCAGGTCAACGCCGCCGAGCAAGGCATCCCCCACCCTAGCGCGCGGAGATCGGCACGGTCGTGAACGCGCTTATTTTTTTGCGCAGGGGCATGGGGTTGGCCTCTATTTTTAATTGGGTGCCGAGCGGGAACGGGCGGCCGATGCCGATGGCCACGCCTTTTTCGTTGGCGAGATAGGGCTCGGCAAATAACTGGCGCGGGACTCCGCGTGTCTTTTTGCCAACATAGGCGTGATAAATCGCCCATTTCGACTCGCCGGTTGGCGAGGGCACATAACAGGCGTTGCCCGTGCCGACGACTTCATCCGAGGCCTTGAAAATGGGCTTGTCCGCCTTTCGCCAGTGGGCGGGATTCATCGGATCGTCGCCGGTCAATTTCATCAGCCCGATCGCGTAATGCGGCGTCCAATAACCGCTGCCCGCGTAAAAGAGATAGAGCGCGCCGTCGTCGCCATAAACCGGCGTGCCGCCCTCGACCACTTCGGGATACATGCCCGCCTTCCCCGGGCCGGCGCCGCGTTTTTCCCACGCGAGCGTCGGTCGGCAGATGATGGAGGGGTTTCCCGCGATGGTCCAGGGATTGAGCAGGCGGTCGATGCAGATGATTTGGTAGCGGTCGCCGGTGTTTTTGGATTGGGCGTCCCCGACTTCGCTCACCCAGATGGCGTAGAGGTTGCCGTTGTGCTTGAGGATTTTCGCGCCGCCGCACCAGGTTTTGTTGAAGGCGCTGTCTTTTGCGGCGGCTGTCACCCGCGTGGCGGTGTGCGGTTTGCGGGCGCCGGTCGCCTCGCCGTAAGGGCCGAGCGGGGTGCCGGAGAGCGAGCGGAGCACAAACATGCGCTGGCCTTGCGAGGGGCGTCCGCTACCGTCGTTGGCGGAGAGGTAAAGATACCAGCCGGCGTTTTCCGCGCCGACTTCGCTTTCGGAAAAGTGATAGATTTTTGGGGACCAGAGGTTGCGAGACCACGGTTTGCCGGCGGAGGGTTTGTAGATGACAACCGACTTGGCGTGCGCCAGGTCGGGGAGGTTGGCGACTTGCCTCATGTTGAGCTGCGAGCCGCCGGTGGCGGTGCTGTAATAAAAACCGTCGTGAAAAAACACCCACGGATCGGCTCCGTCGATAAGCGGATTGGTGAAGGTGAGCGCGCCGGCGTTGCGTTTGTCGAGCAGGCCCGGCGATGCCGCAAGCGTGGAGGTTTTGCCGCCGCGCAGTTCGCTCGCGCCGGTGACGGCGGTGGCGCTGGTGAAATCGCCGCCGTTGATTGTGAGCGCGTAATTGCCGGCAAACTCCGCGCCGTTGTGGCGCGCGGCCGCGATGCTGGCGTGAAAAACACCGTTGTTAATTGTGACGCGGGCGTCGCCTCGAATCGACGCTTTAGCAAAAGCGCCGAGCACGGCGACGCCGCCGTAAAACGTGCCGCCATTAATCGTCATCTCCGCGTCGCCGGTGTGCCGGCCCGAGCCTGCGGCGCACACCGCGCCGTGAAATTGTCCGCCGTTGATCGTCACACGGAGCGTGCCGGTTGTGGACCCGGCATCCTGGAATGTGCCGCCGGCCACGATGTCCCATCGGCCGCTGTCGATGGTGAGATCGGATCCGTCGGGGCCGCCCGCGCCGACGATACTTGGAAAGCCGCATCCTTCCGACGGCTCGCAGGAAACATCGCCGTCGAACACAACCTTGCGGGCGTTGCAATAGATGCGGCTTGTCCTGGCATCCGGCGCGAAGACGAGGCCGGCAAATGTCGCCGGGCCGTTGATGGAATAACTGCCGCCGATGATCAGCCTGGCGCCGTTTTCCTTCCGGTAATCCCTTCCGTCGTGAACACTGGTGATGGTGATGCGCGCATCGTGCGCGGGTGCGAGGAATTTTTCGCCGAGCCGCGTCGGGCCGCGCACGACGATTGTGCCGCCGTCGAGGAGTTGATCGAAGGCCGCTGAAAACTCGGCGGCGCCGGCGGTCGCGTCCGGACCGCCGACAAAGGCGACACGCTCCGTTTGCGTCGCCGCGAAAACTGAAAGCTGAATGCTGAAAAACAGAATCAGGCGCGCGGGGAGTTTCATGTGATGGGCGGTGCGGTGTGTTCGCGACGTCATTCGACGTGATTCGGCTCAAATCGAGTTGTTTCGATTTGTGTCGAGTTGCGTCGAACGGGCGGGCGCTTACTTTTTCTTGTCTTCGTCGATCAAGGTGACTTCCCGCATTAATTTGTAGCCGAGGATGTCGCGAATTTCCACGCGCCCGGTGAAGGTTTCGGTTTGTTTTTTCGCGTCACCTTCGATGCGACGGGCGATGGGATCTATTTTTTCGCGATAGGTGTCGAGGGCGGCGTAGTTTTTGAGCTGCACCATGGACATCACGTTAAAATCGTCCGGCGACGAGGTC
Organism: Ereboglobus luteus; assembly: GCF_003096195.1. Classification (NCBI taxonomy): domain Bacteria; kingdom Pseudomonadati; phylum Verrucomicrobiota; class Opitutia; order Opitutales; family Opitutaceae; genus Ereboglobus; species Ereboglobus luteus. The sequence goes on from NZ_CP023004.1 coordinate 3,979,681, forward strand.
TGGCCGTAGAGGATTTTATAATCCATGATGATGCCCTCCTTCTTCGCCTCATCGAAGACTGCCTTGAAGGTCTTGGAGATGCTTTTGAAGTAGGCGTCGTGCATGCCGTGCTTGAGGCGCACGAGGATGATGTCCCAGACGGGACCCTCGGTGTAGGGAGCGTTGCTTTGGGCCGGCGCCGGGAGTGCGGCAAAGATGGCGACGATTGCGGCGAGAATGAGTTTTTTCATGATGGTGTGTGTTACTGGTTGTTGTCTGAGGAAGGAAGGGGCTGACGGTTGCGGGCGTAGTCCGAGGGGAAGAACGCGCGCGCGGTGACAAGGAGCGCGAGACTGCCGAAAACATAAACGATTCCGAGCATCGAAATGCCGATGTTGAGCGCGTAGGATTGCTTGATCACGCCCAAGATGAGCGGGGCGAGCGAACCGACGCCGAAGGAAAATCCGGCCATCATTCCGGTTGCCGAGGAGTGGTGGCGCGGCGAGGTGACGTCGAAGAGCGACGCGTAAATATTGGAGTCGTAGAGACCGCGGAAGAAACCGAATGCGCCGAGCGTCGCGTAAACGAGCCAGAGGCTGTGCGTCGCGCCCATGAGGTAGAGCGTCGGCACGCACAGCAGGAGCGCCAGACCGGACAGCTCAATGCGGAAGGAGGGACGGTTGCCGACAATCTTGTCCGAGACACGTCCGCCGAGGAGCACGCCGACAAAGGAGAAAATCTGGTAATAAAGCATGCTGAACAAACCGGCTTTCGCGGGCGTGAGACTAAACGGCTCCAACTGCAAATACGTGGGCATCCACGCGAGGCAGCCCATGTTGACAAAGGTCGAGCAGCCCAGCGCGAGCGTCAGCACCAACGCGGTCGGCGTGCGGAACAAGGCGCCGAGGACGGCACTGATTGGCTCGCGCACAACGGCGACGGCCGTTTTGGGCGCGTCTTTCAATCGGGACCACATCAACGCGACGAGGACAACACCCGCGCCGCCGAATATCCAAAAGGAGTGCTTCCATCCGTAATTTCCCGCAATCCAGCCGCCCACCCAGCCGCACGACACCGCGCCGAAATACTGCGCGGTCTGGTAAATCGCGAGCGCCTGCCCGCGCGTCTTGACGTGATACTGGCCGATGAGCGCGGTGGCGGCGGGGAGGAAAAACGCCTCGCCCACGGCGGTCGCCAGGCTGCGCACGACGATGAGCGAAACCAAACCGTTGGTGAAGCCGGTCAGCATCGTCGCAACGCTCCACGCCAGTAGGCTCCACAGAATGATGCGGCGTCGGGAAAAACGGTCGCCGACGAAGCCGGCGATGGGCATCATCACCGCCATCGAGGCGATGAGCACGGTGTTCACCAAGCCCGTCTGGATGTCGCTCAAGCCCAGCGCGTCCTGCACTTGTTTTTGGACGACGCTGTAAAGCTGGCGGTCGGCCTGGTTCATGAAGTAGGCGAGCCAGAGCCAGACAACGATCTCCCATGCAAAGGGGATTTTTCTTTTGGTCATGTTTTTTGGGTTCGGTTAATTTTTTCCGGCCGCGCGCGGGGCGGGGTTTTATTTTTCCGCGGCGAGTTTTTTGTAGAGTTCCGCGTCGTAATCAATGAGGTCGTTGATACCGCGCAGGTGGCTGACGGTCACCCAGGGGAGCCAGGCGCGATGACGGCCCTTGCCGCGCGGAAGGTCGAGCCAGCAGTGTTCCTGCTGCCAGCCGGGGCCGCGCGTGCCGCGCAGGTCGCCGGGGCGTCCGGCCATGACCTTGGTGTTGTGCAGGAGGATGGCGGCGACGTCCATGTAGTGCCGGTCATTGCTTTCGCGGGAAAGGCGGGCGTAGCTTTCAACGTCCCATGTCATGTAGGCGTCCGCCCCGGTGTGGCCGGTGGCGACGAGTTGCATGCCGACGGTGGACTGGCCGATGGGCCAGTGGATCTGACTTTGCTTGGCGTCGGAGGGCATCGGCACGTTCCAGATATACATCCAGGTTTCGGCGATGTCGGCGGCGACGCGGGCGCGGTCGAGCCACTTCGGCTCCTTTGTGAGCGCGTGCAGTGCGAGGTAGCCTTCGAGGGAAATCGTCGCGGCCTCCTTGTCGATGACGTCGGGGTTGTCGCTAGTGCCGCCCGCGAAGCGTCCGCGGTCGTGGCCGGACTGCCACGCGAAGTCGCCGGCCTTCAACGCGGCGTCGAGGTAGGGCTTGTGCTTGGTGATGCGATACAGTTGCGCGTAGAAGGGAACGACGTTGTAGGTGCTGGTCGGGGAGCTGTCTTTCAGGTCGCCGCTGAGCGGCTTCCAGGAGCGCGGGTAACCACCGCCGGCCTGCTCCTGCTTGAGAAGCCAGTCGGCGAATTTGCGCGTCCACGCGAGCCATTCGGGATGCTGCCTGCCGGCGCGTTGTTCGCGTTCGTAGGCGCGCATGAGCGATTTCATGTCGTCGCAAAAGCTGCGGAGATAAATCGAATTTTTTTCAGGGTCGATCGGCTTGTGCGCGGCGACCTCGGAGACGGCGTATTCCCCGGTCGAGAGGACAAAACCCTCGGCGACAGGCGGGTCAACGGGCAGGCGAAGGCTGGTGGCGATGATTTTTTCGGCGGCCTGGCGCAGCGTTTTCGAGCGCTCGGACGCGGGGTCGCGGTCGGCCTCGACGAGCATCATTTCCGCGGAGCCGATGGCGTAGCCGAGGAAGCCGATGATCAACTTCGTCTCGGGATTCGACGGCGGCTTGGGATTGGCCTCGGACGCGGCGAGGAAGCGCACGCCGGCGCGGTCGTCCTTCTCGACGTAGTTTTCCATCAGCATGTCGACAAAGTTGCCGCGCAGGACTTCGAGGGGCTGCGGGTTGATTTTCGGGTTGAGCGTCCGCCAGGCCCAGCGCCAGTTGGCGGCGATGAGGTCGTTGGTGTCGCGCGCGGTCGAGAGGCGGAAGGTGACCTCGTAGCGTTGTGTGAAGCCATCCTTCAACGGGCTGAAACGATAGCGCCAGAGCTGGACGGCGGAGGTTTTGTGCGCCTGGCCTTTCGGGCCGTAAGTGAGCGAGCCCTCGGAGCCGGGATAGGCGTAGCCGATGACGGTGGCGTTGGAGCCTTCCTCGGCGATGATGGCGCCGAAGCGAAAATCTTCGCTGGCGATCGGCTTGTGCGTGAAGCTGAGACCGTCGGCGCAGTTGGTGGCGCCGTCGGGCGCGGAGTCGAGGACGGCGACGCTCGCGCCGTTGGGCAGGCGCGTGGCGAGCAAGGGCGCGGGCAGGCGGTCCTCGCGAATCCAGACGGTGTATTTGCCTTTTTTGTAATAATTGGCGGCGCCGAAGGAGTTGTCGCGCAGGTGGTCGGAGCTGCCGTAAATCGCGCCGGGGACGAACCACTCCATCTCCGGCCACGGGCGCGCGCCGCCGACGCGCATACCGATGACGCTGTTGAAGCCGCCGGGCGCGTTGCCGCGCACGCGCACCTCGCGGCGCAGGCGAACCGTGTCGCCGGAGACGGTCCAGCGGTCGGTGAAGTCAAACTCGACGGCGTTGTGCGGCGTCATCTTGCCGGTGTCGGCGGCGTCCGCGCGCAGTGTTCCCGTGCCCAGCCACTCGCCGCGCCCGGTCTCGCGCAACTGCGCGTAACCGGCGCGCGCGGGAGCGAGGCCTTTCTTGGACGCGCCGTTCCAGAAGGAAACGCGCAGCGGGGCGTTTTGCGTGAGGATTGCGGCCCCGGCCTTGGCGGTGAGCCCGAAGCTGCCGTCCCTGTTTTTGATGACGGAGACGGTGGCATCGGCGGCGGAGGCGGAAAGCGCCGCCAAAAAACAAAGAGCGGGGATGATTATGGATGCTGGTTTCATTGGAATTTGGCGGTCGTTTTTCTGCGGTTGTTGCGGTGCTGGGCTGCGCTCGTCAGTCCAGCGTCAGGACGACCTTGCCGGCGCTGACGCCGTCGCGCAGCAGTGCGTGCGCGGCGTTTGCCTCGGTGATCGGCATGATTTTGTAAATCGTCGGGCGCACCTCGCCCGTCTCGATTTTCGGCCAGACGTCCTTCACGAGGTTCGCGAGGATTTGCGCCTTCACCTCCGGGGTTTTGCTGCGGAGTGTGCTGCCGATGAGGCGGATGTTTTTCATGAACATCGTGCGCAGGTTCACCGGGCTGATGTCGCCCGCGAGCGTTGCGATCATGATCCAGCGGCAGGCGTAGGCGACGTGCGGGAAACACTCGCCGACTTTTTCACCGCCGAGGCAGTCGATTGCCAGGTTGAGCGGACGTCCGGCATCCGCCTCGCGTTTCAAAACGTCGGCGATGTTTTCCTTGGATGTGTCGACAACGACGTCGGCTTTCAGGTGGGTGATTTGGGCTGCCTTTTCCGCGTCGATGACGGTCGTGATAACGCGCAATCCGAAGGCGCGCGCCATCGGGATGATGACGCTCGCCAGGCCGCTCGCGCCGGCGTGCATGAGGAAATTATAACCGGGTTTGCAGCCGCCCTCGATGACGAGATTGAGGTAGGCGGTGGCGTAGGCCTCGGGAAGCGCGGAGGCTTCCGCCAGCGAAAGCCCCTTCGGAACGGGCATGAGCATGGAGTGGTGCACCGCGGCGAACTGGGCGTAGCCGCCGCCGCCGAGAAGCGCGCAAACCTGGTCGCCGACTTTCCAGCCGCCGGGTGTGCCGGCGGGGACTTCGGTGATTTCGCCGGCGATCTCGAGGCCGGGCCAATCGGGCGCGCCTGGGGGCGGCGGGTAGTTGCCCTCAACCTGCATGAGGTCGGCGCGATTGACCGCGGCGGCGCGCACTTTGACGAGCACTTCGCCCTCTTTTAAGATCGGGTCGGCAACATCCGACCACAACAGCTTTTTATCTTTGATGATGATAGCTTTCATGGAAAAAAATTTTCTTTCTCATCCGATCCAGTCGAACCGGGGATTTTGTTTTTTGATAACTTCGGCAAGACGGGCTACCTCCAGCGCGTCGGAATTTTTTATGGGAAACGGAACGCCGTCGCGAATGGCCGCGTGGAGGTGGCGGGCGAGTTCGATTTCAACGTGATCCCACATGTTCACGTCCGGCGTGACGGCGCGGGTTTCCTCAATCCACGGGAGCTTTTCGGCGCCTGCGTGCCAGGGGGCGTCCACGGGAAGGTTGCCCGTGCTCGCAGTTGCATCGTCCCAGCGGAAATCCGGCGCGAGGTAGCGAAGCCGAATCTCCTTTTGCTCTTGTCCGCAAACCAGCGTGCCCCTGTCGCCGTAAATCGCGCAGCACGGCGCGGGCAGCGCGACGGAATTGCTGATTTCGATTTCGACAACAACGCCATTTTCCGACTCGAGCATGATGCGCGCATGGTCGTCGGCATCGCCCGGCGTGAGCACGCGCCGCAAATAACTCCACACATTGCGCACCGGCGAGCCGGCGAGAAATTGCAACGCGTGATCGAGCAAATGCGGCCCCCAAACACTGAGCTGTCCGCCGCCGCAATCGAGCCGCATTTGCCAGTCGGTGCGACGCATGAAGGTGTGGTGCTTGGCGAGTTTCACCGCGTAAACATTTCCCAAGATTCCATCGCGGACGATTTCGAGCGCGTTTTGAAACGCCGGCTCAAAGCGGTGGTTGTGTCCGCAATAAAGTTTGCCGGGATACTCGCGGACGAGCCGTTGCAAAATCGCGTAGTCCCGCGCGGTGACGCCAATCGGTTTTTCCAGCAAAACCATTTTGCCGGCGGCGAGCGCCTGCTCGGCATGGCGCGCGTGGTCGAGCGAAAGCGTGGCGATGATCGCCAGCTCCATGTCCGGATCGGCGATAAAATTCGCAAAATCCGTGCAAGGTTTTCCGTGATACTTCGCGGCGGTTTCGCGCGCGCGATTTTCGTCGATGTCGCAAAACGCAACGGGTTGATACCGTTCCCGGTTTTCGGAGAAAAACCGGCAGTGTTGCGCGCCGATGCGGCCAAGGCCGCAGACGCCAAACTTGATGGGTGCCGACGATGCCTTCATTGCGCGACTGGCGTGGTTTGAGGTTTACCAACGGTGTAACCGGAGGCGGCGAGCAGGACTTCCTGCACGAGGCAGTCGTGGTTGCCGTTGAGGAGGATGTCGGGTGAGGCCGGGGCCTTTGTTTCGCCGCGGATGGTTTGCGCGAATTCGAGCAACTGATCCTCGTAGCGGTCGCGGACGGGGCCGAAGTCGAGCGTGTGCGCGCCGGCCTCGCGCTCCTCGTTGCCATCGAGCAGGACAAGGCTCATTTGCAGCGGCTGCCCGTCGAAGCGTTCCAGCGGGCAGAGCTCGACGGAGCCCTTGGTGCCGCAGATTTTCAAGCGGCGTCGCTCAAGGCCGCCCACCTCGCGGCTGCAGGCGCGGAGCGTGACGGTGGCGTTCGGGTAATCCAAAATCGAGACGCAGTTGTTGTGAATGCCGGGCTTGTCGCCGGGCGCGGTTTTTATGAGGGGGAAAACACCCGACGGGCGTCCGAGCAGCGAGACAACGAAATCCACCAAGTGGCAGCCGAGATTGAACATGAGGCCGCCCTGGAACTTCCCGATGTAATCCTCGTAGGACTCGTTGCCGTAGTTGTGGCTCATGCTTGCCTGAACCTCGAAGATTTCGCCGAGCCAGCCGCGTTTCGTCGCGTCGAGAATCCAGCGCATCGCGGGGTTGCCGCGAAACATGTAGCCCATCTGGAACGCGAGACCGCGCGCCTCGTAATCGCGCCGCAGCCGCGCGAAGGGGGCCATCTCGTCGCTGCCGGGCTTGTCCATGTGGATCGGGAGATTGTGCGCAAGGCAGCGATTCGCCGCCGGCACCAGCTCGGAGTTGGGAACCTCGACCGCAACGGCGTCCAGGCCGGGCATCGCAAAAAGCTCATCCTCGGTCAGGCGCGGCAGGCCCTCGTAGGCGGATTCCTCCTTGTCCCAATGGATGTAGTTCGCCGCGCGCGTCGTGGCGCGGTCGTCAACGACGCCGACGATTTCAAATGCGTCCGGCCGCAGGCGCAACGAGCGCATCTTGCCCGCGGCGTGCTCATGGCTCACGCCGAGCTGCGCGATCTTGATCGGTTTCATTTGAGCAACCTCCAGTCGAAGACCGCGCCGATGGGGAAGTCTTGCGGGGTTTGCGCGAGCGACGTGTAAACGGCGGGCGCCTCGAGCGGCGAATGGACGGCGGAGAGAATTTTCGCCATGTCAATCCGCCCGTCGGACATGAAGTTGTGGACGGCGCGTGCGTCGTCACGCCAAGTCCACGCGTGCGGGCGCGACTCCTGTTCGGGGCGCGCTTGCGTGTGCGCGCCGATAAGCTCCACGCCAGGACGGTGCACCTCCTGGTAAAAATCAATCGCCGCGTCCGAAACGCGCGTGCAGCCGAGCAACGCGACGCGACCGAATCTCGCGGCAAATCCGAGCGACTGCTTCAGCGCGACGGATTGCCCCGTCACCTCAATGATCGCGTTCACGCCGCCGCGCGCCGCCGCGCGGACTTTTTCAATATAATCCGCGTCCGCGGGGTTAAACACATGATGCGCGCCGAGCGACAGCGCGAGCTTCCGGCGAGCCTCGCTCAAATCCGACGCGATGCACGGCGCGGCACCGGCGACGCGGCACAGCGCGACCGCGAACACGCCGAGGATTCCCAAGCCGACGACCGCGGCGCTCTCGCCGATTTCGAGCCGCGTCTTGCGCAAGCCGCCGAGCGAAAACCCGCCGATCACGCCGAACACCGCGTGCTCGGAGGGCAGCGCGTCGTCGTCGATTTTCACGAGGTTGTTTTCGGAAATGTAATTAAAACTCGAATGGCAGCTCCCCCAATGCGTCAGCACGCGGTCGCCGGCCTTCACGCCGCGGACATTTTTTCCGACCTCGGCGACGCGCCCCACCCCGCTGTAGCCGAGGCGTTTTGGGAATTGTCCGGGCGCCGCGCCGGGACCGCCGAGGTTTGGCAAATCCATCAAATTGGCGCGCTCTGTGCCCGCGCTGATGGCGGAGATTTCGTTTTCAACGAGCGCCTCGTCATCGGCGATGCCGCGCAGCGGCTCGTCGGTCAGCTCCGCCTTTCCTGCGGAAACAAACTGGATGATTTTTCGTTTCATGAGATTTTGCCTTTGGGTGTAAGTTTAGGGACGAAGTGGGTAGGAGAGGTTTTGCGGGAATTGCGACGGGCGCGAATTCTTCAACGCCGGACATCTTAGCAGAAATGTTTTCACCACCGTCATTGAAAATGATTTTTGTTTTTTGAGTTTTTGAAAAATATTCCAAAAATCCCGTTTTATTTTCACAAAACGAGAAAACAACGTCATCCTGGGAGCGCGGGCATCCTGCCCGCAAGACGGCGCGGCACACCGCGCCGCACAGCACAAGCCGCAAAACCTGCGGGCAGGATGCCCGCGCTCCCGGGTGTCATTCCATTCGGTTATAGCGGAGCTGCCCCAGGCAGTCCGCACCACGCCGGCATACGCGCTATTTTCTTTTTGACGTCACCTGCGGTGTTTGCGGCAGGGCCACGCTTTCGCGCTTGATCAAACCATACGGCAAAATCGTGTGGGCCTGAGGCCGTTCCCCGTCCAGGCACGCTTCGATGACATCGGCGGTGGACGCGGCCATCGCCGCATAGTCGGGCGAAATCGTCGTCAGCGGAGGAACCGTGTAGTTGGAAAATGCCGTCTGCTCCGAGGCGATGAGCGAGATGTCATCCGGCACCCGGCGTTCGTAAAGCGAGAAGGCATAATACGCCATGACCCCGGCGTTGCCCCCCGGGCAAAACAGGGCGTCCACACCGCGCTTCAGGAGCTTCCCGATCAACTCCACATACCGTTCGGAGCCCGGGCCGGAAAACATGACCAGCGAGTCGTCGCAAGGGAACTTTCGCGCGTTCAGCGCGCGAATGATGGCGGCGTGCCGCAGGTCGGCGTTGCCCGTGCCCGGATCGCCATGGACGATGCAGCCGATCTTGCGGCAACCGCGTTCGTGGAGATGCGAGATCGCGATCTTCATGCCCTGCGCCTCGTCCGAGCGAACGTAAAACACATGGGACGGATTGGATTTCCCGTCGCGATCCATGATGACCAGCGGAACGGGAAACCGGTCGGGCCAGTCGGCAAAGTCGGCGGGCTCGGCGCCGATGGCGACCGCGGCGCAAAACTGCATGTCCTCAAGACGGTCGCGATTGTTGACGGGCAGTATTTCCAGGCGAAAGCCGCGCCGCGGCATCTCCTGCGTGAGCGCCATCAGAATCATGTCCACGCAACTCTGCACCGGCCACACCGCGTTGTAGGGAGTGATGATGACCACGTTCTTTTGCTTGAGTGAAAGCCGGGGGTGGTAACCGTGCTCGCGCGCCGCGGCAAACACGCGCTTGCGCAAGTCGGGCCGGATGTTCGGGTGGTGGTTGAACACCCGCGAAATGGTCGCAATCGACACTCCCGTGAGGCGCGCGAATTCCTGAATCTTTATCATGGAGGGCTTGTTCATGGTTTGAAAATAGGGGGTATTTTTCTAAAAATTTTCCAAAGTTTCAAAAAACAAAATCAATTTTCAATGATAATATTGAAATCTTTCTGATAGAATGCCGAGCATGAAACCTCCCGCCCGTCGCCCCTCCCCGCGCATGCTCCCGCTGTCACCGCTCCCCGCGCTCGCCCTGTTTTTCGCACTCGTCGCCATGCCGTTTTCGCAGGCGCAGACCGCGGCGAATGCCGGCACCGTCACCGGGCGGGTGTTCAACCCCGCGACCGAGGAATACGTGCGGGACGCGCAAATCCGCGCCGTGGCAACCGGAGAAACCGTTTTCACCGCAGCCGGCGGCTTTTATCAAATCTCCGGCCTGCCCGCCGGAGAAGTCGCGCTCGTGCTCAGCTACGCCGGCTTGCCCGACATCACGCGCACCGTCACCGTTGCCGCCGGCGCCACCGCCACGCTTGATTTCGACCTGCCCGTCGCCAGGCCCGCCACCACCGGCGGCGACGACGACGTGGTCCAGTTGGAAAAATTTACCGTCACCTCCGAGCGCGAAGGCCAGGCCAAGGTCATCATGCGGCAGCGCGCCTCAATGGACATCGGCCAGTCCATCTCGTCCGACCTTTTCGGCAGCGACCCCGAGGGCAACATCGGCGAGTTCCTCCGCAACGTCCCCGGCATCTTCGTCAACTCCGTTTCCGGCGAAGCCTCCAACGTCAGCATCGGCGGGCTTCCCGCCGAATACACCAACGTCACCGTGGACGGCATGGCCGCCGGCGCCGCCAATCCCCCGGCGGCGATTTTAACGCCGTCACGCGCGCGCCCTCCTTCGAGTTGATTTCGCTCAACAGCATGGAGTCGATCGACATCTCGCGCACCATCAGCGCGGATGTGGACGCCAGCGCCCCCGCCGGCACCATCAACCTCCGCAGCAAGACCGCATTCGACCGTCGCGGCACCCGCTTCGCCGCCCGCCTGGTCGTCAACGCGCACTCCTCCGCGCTCACCCTCGACAAGACGCTCGGCCCCGACGACGACCGCGGCTCGCTCAAGGTCCGCCCCGGTTTCCTCGCCGAGTTCTCCACCGCGGTGCGCAACAAATACGGCCTCATTATCAATATCAGCGAAAGCAACATCTACTCGGTCACACACCGCACCGGCCTCGTCACCGACTATGTCCCCACCGCCGCCGACCCGCGCCCGCAGTTGCCAAACAACTTCTATTTTCAGGAGCAGCCGCGAATGAACCACCGCTTCGCCGCCACCATCCGCGGCGACTGGCGCGTCACTCCCCGCCTCACGCTTGGCGCAACCATCAACTACAACAAGACCGACACCTGGAGCACGCTGCGCAAGGTCGCATTCAGCGCCGGCCTCGGAACCAACCGCGCCTCATCGCTCAACGTCATCGGCAACGCGCCGATGTATTCCTTCGAGACCACCGGCACCACCGCCTACGCCCAAGCCGAGCAACGCGCTTCCGTCCTGAACAGCCGCTACTTCGCGCCGCAAGTCCGCCTCGAATACAAACTCCGCGACCTCACCCTCGACGCCACGGTCGCCTACTCCGACTCGAAAAGCGTCAGTGACGGTTACGGTCAAAAAGGAGCCGCCTACTTCGCCCGTGCCAACGCCAGGGGCATCAACTTCCGCTCCACCCGCACTCCCGGCGCCGCCACATCCGACTTCACCGTCACCCAGCTCTCCGGCGGGGACATCTCCACCGGCGCCTCCTTTAACAGGGACACCACCCTCTTTGTGGAGGACGGCCGAAAAAACACCCGCAAGGATTTCACCGCCCAGGCCAACGCCTCGGCGATCACCCGCTGGCTCCTGCCAATCCACTGGAAGGCCGGCCTGAAAAGCCACCAGCAAAAGCGCACATTCGACCAACCGTATTGGCTGAAGCGAATCGCCTACACCGATACCTCCGCCGCCAATATCTCCGCCCAAAACGCCTCTTTCAAAAGCGCCCGCGACTTCGACTTCGGCGATCTTGGGGGCTCCATCATCACGCCCTCCGGCGGCACCGTTTTTATGTTCGATCCCGCCGCCATAGCCAGGGTTTGGGATGAGGACCAGACTCGCGACGCCGCCGACAGAATCTTCCGCCCCGCCCCCACCGTCGCCGACTACTACAATACCAACGTCCTTTATCACCGTAACTTTCGCGAACGCATAGACGCCGGCTACCTTATGGGCACCACCACATTCCTCGACAAGCGCCTCACCGTGCGCGCCGGCATCCGTTACGAGGACACCAACGTCAAAATCCACGAGCCCAACCCGCGATCCGCCCGCGAAGTCGAGAAAGAGGGCCACACAATCGGCGCCAGCACAGGCTACGCCACCACCACCGAGGGCATCAACTACCAGTTCTTCTCCCTCCCCCAAGCCACCCGCAAATATGATTACGACAATTTCTTCCCCAGCGCGTCGCTGAAATATCTTATCCGCCCGAACCTTGTTTTCCAACTGGGCTACGGCGCGACCATCCGCCGCCCCAACTACGACGACCTCATCGGCGTCATCAACGTCATGAGCAGCCAGAATCGCATCAGCATCCCCAATATCAATCTGCGTCCTGAAAAAGCCAAAACCTTCTCCGCCCGCCTCGCCTGGTATTTAAAGAGAGCCGGCCAGCTCTCCGTCGCCGTTTACCAAAACAACATCGACAGCAAAATCCAAAATGAGGAGGTGCCCGTCGAAAGCTACGACGACGTTCTGGCGGACCAATATCCCGGCTACAACGTATCCACCCGCTTCAACAGCGGCGGCCAGGTGACCACCCGCAGCATGGAGCTTTCCTGGAGCCAAAACCTCGGCTTGATCACCCCCGTTCTCCGTCCCGTCAGTCTCCGCGCCAACTACACGCGCACCTACGCAGACACCATTGTCTCAAACCTCGTCCCCCACACCATCAACGCCGGCATCAGCTACTCCTGGCGCGCGTGGAGTTTCAACGTCAACTGCAACTGGAGCGACGACTTCCCCATCGTCGCCAACGGGGAGAGAATCCGCCGCCATCGCGCCCAGACCGACATCAGCGGCGACTGGCGCATCAGCCCGCGCTACACCATCTCCTTCAGCGTTCGCAACGTCTTCGACGCACGCTACGTCTGGCAGGAAAAAAGAGGCGACAACCCGCTCACCCTGTATCTGACCGACCGCACCGGCTCCGTCATCAGCCTCTCCGTGAAAGGCCAGTGGTAATCTAACTCCGTCAGCCCCGCACCGGTCCCATTCGCCACCCTATTTAATCCCGCCTTTATAATCCCATTTCTCGCCATGAAACCAACGCTCGCCCTCGCAACACTCGTCCTCGCCACCCTCGTGGGCACCCCCGTCCGCGCACAAAACACAATCACCGTAAACACCACCGGCAACGCACCCGCGCAGCTCGTCCTCAGCGCCGGCACCACCACCATCGATGTCGCCGCCGGCGCGCTCTACACCTTCGACAACCTCGCCACCGCCGGCAACAGCGCAATCATCGGCAACACCGCGGGCACTGTTTTCCGCACCACTGGCAGCGGCACCACTGTTTTTATTAACAATGACATCGCGGGACGCGGCCCCGGCCTGAGTCTCCGCGCCTCCGGCACGCTCGACCTGCAAAACGTCCGCTTCGGCGACAAGGACAACCCCGCGCTCGGCAACATCAACCGCCAAAATAGTCTGGGTGGCGGTGCCCTTTCAGTTACCGGTGCTAGTGCCGCCGCTCCTGCTTTCCTTGAACTCCGCAATGGTGAATTTTACTTCAACAAAACCACGCTCACAGGCGCCAGCGGCGGTGCTATCCAAACAGGGAACTTTGCGAGCTCCGTCATTGACGGGGCAATTTTCCACGGCAACTCTGCCGCCAACATCGCCGGCGCCATTCTCTACAACTCCGCCAACCAGTTCCACACCCTCAACAACGCGGTCTTCACCAGCAACACCGCAGCCTCTCGCGGCAGCGCCGTCACCGTCTATGCCGGCACTGTCGCGATGACCGACGTCACCTTCCGCGATAACAAAACCACCAACACCGCCGGCACCAACCCGGGCGGTGCCGTCCACATCGTGGCCGCCGCGCGCGCCACGATCGACGGCGCCGTCTTTGAGCAAAACTCCTCCTCATTTATCGGCGGAGGCGCCATCAGTGTTTACGCCGCCGGCACCACCACCATCACCAGCGCCACATTCGGCAATGCCGCCGACCTCACCCGCGGCAACTCCTCCACCAACGGAGCCGGCGGCGCCATCCTTCAAAGCGGCGGACACCTCGTCCTCAACAACAACGCCTTTTACGGCAACTTCACCTCCACCGGCGTCGGTGGCGCCATTGCCGTCATCGCCGGCGGCACCCTTTCAGTTAACGGCGGCGTCTTCGTATCCAACTCCTCCGGTCCCACCGCCGGCGCCCAAGGCTCGGCCATTCACCTCGCCACGGACGCTGTTGCCACCATCACCAGCGCCACATTCGCCAATAACAACTCCAACTCCCACGCCACCGTTTTGATTATGGGAGGAAACACCAGCTTGAAAACATACACCTTCACCGACGTGCTCTTCGACGGCAACTACGTCGCCAACGAGGGCGGCGGCGTCTTCCTAAACGGCGGAAACAGCCGCTACGAATTCAACCGCGTCCGCTTTACCGGCAACTCCGCCAACATCGGCGGCGCCATCACCACCCGCGCCGGCACAGTCCTCACCCTCACCGACGCCGTCTTCACCAGCAACACCGCGCGCGCCGGCACAGGCGGAGCCATCTCCTTCCACCTGGGAGGTCTCCTCGAATACAACGCCACCACTTCAGCCACCCACTCCGGCAACATCGCCGGCACAAGCGGCGCTTCCGGCGGCTTCCTCTACCTCGGCGCCGGCGGCACCGCCAACTTCAACATCGCCCCCGATGCCACCGTCCAAATCGGCGGCGAATCCGACGCCCACGACACCATTTCCACCGGCACCTTCACCGACACCGTCATCAACATAAACAACGATCCCTCCGCCGTCGGAGCCGCACCCGGTGACGGCGCGGGCACGCTCATCCTCGCCAACGGCGACTCATCCTCACAGCGCGGCGCGCTCAACCTCCACGCCGGACGCCTCCTGCTCGCCAACTCCGCCACACTCGGCGGCACCATCACCGTCGCCAACGGCGCGACCTTTGGCGGCGAAGGCACGATCGACTCCGCCGCCGGAGGCGCGCTCAACCGCTCCGTCGCCATCCAAACAGGCGGCACGCTTCAAGTCGGGCTCGACGACGCGAGCGGAGCCACGCAAACGCTCGCCATCGCCGGCGCCCTCGCGCTCGCAAACAACACCGCCATCATCGGCGACGGCGTGCTTGCCACGCCCGGCACGGGTCGCATCGAACTCGGCTCGGCGGCGGGCGACACCGTTACGGCCAATATCGCGGCGGGCAAACTTGTGTCCATCACAGGCGTCGCCACCGGCGTGGGCGGCCTGCTAAAAACCGGCGACGGCGCGCTCGGCCTCTCCGGCGCGAACACTTTCACCGGTGGCGTCACGCTCGCCTCGGGCACGCTCCTGCTCGGCGGCAACACCGCGCTCGGCACCGGCGCGCTCGCAGTCACCGGCACCGCGACCGTGGGCTTTTCCGCCGACGCCACCGTTACAAACGCCGTCACGCTCGGCGCGAACACCGTGATCGACAGCGGCGCGTTCAACGCCGCGCTCAACGGAGCCATTACCGGCCCCGGCGGCATTATAAAGCAAGGCTCCGGCCTGCTCACCCTCGGCGGCGCGCTCACCGGCGTCCCCTCCGTCGCCATCAACGCGGGCTCCCTCTCCGGCAACATCAACGGCGTCTCCGCCATCAGCATCTCCAACACCGCCGCCTACATTGGCAACCTCGCACGCACGAACGGCCAGACGCTCTCCGTCACCACCGGCTCCATCGGCGGCAACCTCTCCCTCTCGCAAGGAGCCCTCCTCGAATTCGACCTCGCCGACGCCGGCTCCGACGCTGCCCTCAACATCAGCGGCGCCTTCTCCGCCACCGGCACCACCACGCTCAATTTCCTCAACCTCGGCAACGCCACCTACACCATTGTCTCAGCAAACAGCATCACCGCCGGCAACTCCAACTTCGACTACACCGTCAACGGCGGCCCGCTCACCGGGCGCAACAGCCTGGCCCTCACCGTCGGCGCAAACGACATCACCGTCGCCGCCTCCTACCGCAACCTGCGCATGGCCTGGGACGGCGCAAACGGCGGCATATGGGACACCACCGCCTCAAACTGGAACGACAACGGCACGTCCGATTTTGGCGAGACACGCTTCGTCACCGGCGACAGCATCCGCTTCGCCTCCACCGCCGCCGGCACCGTCGTCGTCGCGACGGAAGGCGTGACCGCGGGCGATGTCGAAGTGGCGTCAACCGGCGACCTCACCTTCACCGGCGGCACCATCACAACCAGCGCCGCCTCCGCCTCGGTGGACGGCGTCGCGGGCGGCATCTCGCTCGGAGCCTCCGGCACTGTCGCGGCAACAGGCAAGTTTGTCAAAAAAGGCGCGGGCACGCTCACGCTCGACAACGCCGCGGGCGTCTTCACGGGCGGACTCGAAATCGAGGACGGCGTGCTCGCGTTCAATCGCGCCGCCCAGCTCGGCGACGCCTCCGGCACCGTCAGCCTCACCGGCCCCGCCACCCTCCGCGCCAACGCCGACATCCTCGGCTCCACCGGCACGCTCGCCGGCGCCATCGCGATCACCGCCGCCAGCGGCACGCTCGACACGCAAGCCCACACCGTCGAGTCCGCCGCCACGCTCGCCGGCTCCGGCACGCTCGTCAAAATCGGCGACGGCAAACTCATCCTCCGCGCAACCAACAACGCCTCCTTCGCCGCCCCCACCCTCGTCTCCGCCGGTTCGCTCCTCCTCGCCGACGGCGCGAAACTTGGCGGCGCGCTCACCATCGCATCCGGCGCGACCGCCGGCGGCATCGGCGCGTTCACCGGCGACGTCACCGTCAACAACGGCACGCTCCTCGTCGGCGACGCCGGCGGGACCGGCGCCGGCGCGCTCTCCATCGGCGGCGCGCTCACCCTCTCCGGCACCGCCCGCGTCGAGTTCGGCATCCACGCCGGCGGCATTGCCGACACCCTCGACGTCACCGACGCCATAAACACCGCCGCCGCCACAAACATCGTCTCGATCAGCATCTCCGGCGGCATCGCCTCCGGCACCTACACCCTCGGCAACGCCGGCGCGCTCGCCTCCGTGCAAAACCTTGAGGTCAACGGCGTCCTCATCGACAACTCGCTGCGCATCGTCAGCGAACTCGCCGCCTCCTCCGGCACACTCCTCTACATCTACGGCATGGACGACTCGCGCTACATGGAATGGACCGGCGCGAGCGGCACGAGCACATGGAACATCGGCCTCGCCAACTGGCAGGGCTACAACGGCGACATCGCCGGCAAATCCAAATTCCAGGACGGCGACACCGTGCGCTTCACCGGCGCCACGTCCGCAAGCATCGCCATCGAATCCGCCGCGACCGTGTCCGACATGGTCGTGGACAACACCGGCACGCTCACCTTCACCGGCGCCGCCCTCGCCACAAACATCGCGACAACCGGCACGCTCATCACAAACGCCGCCGGCAAACTCGTGAAATCCGGCGAAGGCGCGCTCGTGTTTGACAACGCCGCCAACACCTTCACCGGCGGCATCGAACTCGACTCGGGCCTCCTCGCCTTCTCCACCAACGCGCAAATCGGCACCGCCGGCGCCGGCATCACCCTCTCATCCGGCACCCTCCGCGCCCTCGCCGGCCTCGCGCTCTCCGACACGCTCACGCTCACGGGCGGCTCCGCCGCGCTCGACACGGGCGCGAACGCAATCACGCTCACCGGCGGCATCGCCGGCTCCGGCACGCTCTCCAAACTCGGAGAGGGCGCGCTCACGCTCTCCGCCGCCACCGCCGGCGCAAGCCTCCTCTCCGCCGACGCCGTCACGCGCATCGTGGAAGGGGCCGTCCTGCTCCGCGATTTCTCCGCCGCTGACGCGACCGCGACGACGCACACCTTCGTCCTCGAAGGCGGCTGGCTCGACCTCTCCGACACCCCCGGCTTCAATCCCTCCACCGGCGCGGGCGCGAACGACTGGGCGGGCCTCACAATCACCGGCACCGGCGGCGCCGTCATCGGCTCCAACGACAAAATCACTCTCAGCGACGGCTCCGTCCTCGCATCCGTCGGCGGCGCCACCACCGCCGAACAAGGCATCTTTGTTGTCGTTGACGCCGGGGCCGATGGAGTCGCCACCCTCGCCGGCGCCAACAACTACGCCGGGCGCACGCTCCTTCAAAGCGGCACGCTCCGCATCGCCGCCGACGACCGCCTCGGCCTCGTCTCCCTCAATCGCGAAGTCCGTTTCACCGGCTCCGGCGCGGCGCTCGAAATCACGGCGGACGGTTTCCTATCCAACCGCACCCTCGGCCTCGACGCCGACGGCATCCTCTCCGTCGCCGCCGGCGCAAGCGGCACCTGGGCCGGCGCCATCACCGGCATCGGCAAAACGCTCACCAAGGCCGGCGACGGCGAACTCGTCATAACCAACACCGCCAACTCCGCCTCTATCTCCTACCATGTCGCCGCGGGCGTCCTCGAAGGCCGCGCGGAAAACCTCGCCGGCACCATCACGCTCGACGCCGCCGGCACCGTTGCCGTCAACCAGGCCGACGACGCGGACTACACCCCGAAAATCACCGGCGCGGGCGCCTTTGAAAAACGCGGCGCGGGCGTGCTCACGCTCCTCTCCGCGCTCGGCAACACCGGTGCCGTGCGCGTTTCCGCCGGCACCCTCAAGACCCGCGACGACAACCAGTTCTCCGCCGCCTCGCCGCTCGTCATTTCCCAAGGCGCCACGCTCGATTTGCGCGGCACGCGCCAGACCGTCTCGTCGCTCTCCCTCGACGGCGCGCTCCTCGTCTCCGCCACCGTCAACTCCAACCTCGGCGTCATCCTTGCGTCGGATTACCTGAAGGCGACGGACTTCTTCACCGGCACCGGCTCCATCGCCCTTTCCCTCGACGAAACCGACGAGGACGGCTACTCCCCGCTCAACGGCAACGCGCCATCCTCGGTGATATTAATCGAATCCGGCAGCAACACCGCCGACCTCTCCATCAGCATCACCGGCAACCCCGACGACACCATCTACGCCTGGGATGTGACGAGCGACGGCAACAACTGGCGCCTCTCCCGCGAAAACCTCATCCCCGTCATCCCGGCCGTCACCGGCATCAACGCCGCCATTCACATCGGCACGCAGACCGCCTTCGACACGCTCGCGCAACGCATCAGCCTGCTGCGCCTCGCCAACGACGGCGAGCACCGCATCGGCACCGACTTGTGGGTGGCCGGCGCCTACCGCCACGACAAGATAAAAGGCACGCTCTACGACGGCGCCAAGGCCGACACCAGATCCGTGCAAACCGGCGTGAACCTCGTCAAGGCGCCCAAGGCCACGCGAGGAAAACGCAAAGGCGGACTCAAATACGCTGCGGGCGTGTTCCTCGATTTCACCGACACAGACATCGACATGAACGACGCCGACACCACGACCCGGACCGGCGGCGGCGGATTTTATCTCACCTACCAGCCCAACGACGCGTTCCATGCCGAAGGCATCGCGCGTCTGGCCAAAGGCAAGCACGACACCCGCGTGAACGGCATGGACGACATGCGGCTCGGCACAAACGGCTTCGGCCTCTCGCTTTCGCTCGGCCACACCTTCCGCACCAAGTCCGGCTGGATGGTGGACGTGAGCGAGCGCGTCCTTTACAGCATCACCAACGTGGAGGAGGACATCGACAGCGCGCACCGCCTGTTCAAGGTGAGCGACGTGGATTCGTTCCGCGGCCTCGTGGGCGTGCAATTCTCGCGAAACGTCCGGCTGTTTGGAAAGTGGGATCTGCGCCCCGCGTTTCGCGTGGCCTACGACCACGAATTCAAGGGCAAAAACGGCACGACGGTTCTCCGCTACCATGATGCGGGCCGCACCCGCCTGCGCGACCGGTATGATTACGCCGACGATTTCAGCGGCGGCTCGTTCGACATCGGCGCCGGTGCGACACTGCGCTTCAACGCGCACTTCGAACTCTACGCCGACATCTCCGGCAGCCTCGGCGGCGAACTCGAAAACTACACCGCCAACCTCGGCATAAGCTGCCACTGGTAAGCCTCCGTTAACAGCGGCGCGCCCAAAGACACCCGCTCCGCTTTCCCCGAAGTTTCCCAATCGCTAGCGCGGCGCGCAGATTTCGCCCGCGCCTGCGATCCCCCTCCATAAATACGCGAAGTTTATTTGGGAAGTGACGTCGTTGCAGCCCCTGAACGGCTTGATATTAAATATCCCCGGAACAAGCACCGGGGATATTGATGAAATAGCGAGCGACGGATTCCGTTGCTAAAACACAAAAAAATGAAGCAAACTTCGATGAGTTGAACCCGAAGAAATTAAACCCAAAGAGAATAAAACCAGCCCCGTGAAAAAACATATCCTGTCATCACTCATTGCGATTCTTTTGCTTGCTGGCTCCGCCGCGGTCGCATCCGAAAAACCCAAAGTCGAAATCGATGCCGGCTTTCCGGGTGGCAACATCATCGTCGTCGACATCGGCAAGGACGTCATCCAACTGAAACAAGATTTGCGCGACACCAAGGGCAGATGGTTCTACTGGTCCTTCCGCGTCCGGGGCGCGCAGGGCAAAACGCTGGAGTTCCAGTTCGACGACAAAATCATCAGCTACCTCGGCCCGGCGATCAGCAAGGACGGCGGAAAAACATGGGCATGGCTTTACAACAAAACCGGCAACCTCCCCTACTCCGACGTCTCCTCCTCCTTCAAATACACATTCGGCAAGGATGACGCGGAGGTGTTTTTCAGCCTCAGCCCCAGTTACACCGGGAAGGAACTCAATGCCTTCCTCGAAAAACACAAAACAAACCCCGTGTTGAAAACCGGCACGCTCTGCAAAACAACCAAGGGCAGAAACGCCGAGTTGTTCCGCATCACCGGACAAAACCCAAAGAGCGGCTTCAAAGTTGTCCTCACCGCAAGGCACCACGCCTGCGAGTCGATGGCAAACTATGCCCTCGAAGGCATTATTGAAACCATCCTTTCCGACACGCCCGACGGACGCTGGCTGCGCGAACACGCCGACTTTCTCATCGTGCCCTTCATGGACAAGGACGGCGTCGAGGACGGCGACCAGGGCAAGAATCGCAAACCCCACGATCACAACCGCGACTACGCCAAGGAAATTCACCCAACTGTCCGCGCATTCAAGAAACAAGTCACCGAATGGATCGACGGCCGCCCCGCGGTTCTCTTCGACATGCACTGCCCCAGCGAAAAAGGAAAAACTCTCTTCTTCTTCACCGAGGCTGCCGAATTAAACAGAAAGATTTCGGACAATGTGAACCGCTATTGCTCCATACTTGAGGCGGAAAGAAAAAGCCCGCTCTACTACAAAAAATCCCACAACCGGATAGCCAAAAACTCAAAGACCCCCGCATTGTTGAAATGCAACACATGGTTCATGACCCTCCCCGAAACAATCGCAGCCATGACATTGGAAATACCCTACGCCTTCGCCGCGGACATCGGCACAACAAACGGCGTCGCCGTGACGGTGGACCACGCGCGCCTGTTCGGCAAGGACATGGCAAGGTCTCTTCGCGCCCTCCTGGAAACCCAGCCCTGATTAGGCGAACCCGCGCGGCACGGGCCTGAGTGATTCTCCCTCGATCCAGACACTCTCCACCATTTCAAAACGCGGATGCCGGGGGATTCCGAAATCGCCGTTGATGATGCGCGACACAAGCATCTCGACGGCCCACTCCCCCATGAGGCGCTGGTTTTCCTGAAACCCCGAAAACGGCGTGCCCTCCAGCACCTGGCTCAACGCAAGCGTCCCCACGTCCTCCGGCACTTTTACGCCAATCTTCGCGAGCGCGCGGGAAAAATCGGCCAGCACATCATACAAATGCGCGATGATAATGGCGTCGGGAGCGTGGCAGCGCAGCCACTGGCGCAACGGCTTTTCATCGATACGATTCATGCGCAGGATGGGCACGCCGCCCGGGACGCCCAGCCTGCGCTCGCACCAGCCCAGATACGCGCTCGCGTTTGCCATGCCTCCGCGCTCGTCCTCGTATTCGCCAAGCAGCAGACCGGGACGGCGGTAGCCCATTTCATGCAGACGGTCGAGCGCGCGGATCGTGTCGTTGTAAGCATGGTTGATCACGCGGTGCAGCGGCGTCCGGATGCTCAGGCCCTGTGTCACGATGGCGTAATGATCAAGCTCGCGCGGCAGCTCGGCATCAAGCCGCGGACTGCCAAAGCAAAGAAGCCCGTTGATTCCTCGCGCATCAAGCACGCCGCGAAAACGCCTCATGCTCATGCCGGGCGCGCGCATCCAGAGCGGCTCCAGCCGATAGCCGAGCGCCCCGGCGCGGGCGGACATGCCCTCATGCAGACGGGCGAGGTGAAGCGATTTTTCCCAAGGGCGCGGCGTGTCGTAAAGTGAAATGACACCAAAGCAGGCACCGTCGCCCGGCTTCGAGGCATGACGTATCCGGCTCATGAGCTCGGCCACCTTTGCATCGGGTCTGTAACCGATTTGCCGCGCCGCGCCCGCCACGCGCGCGCGGGTGGCAGCGGATATTTTTGCGCTGTTTTGCAGCGCCAGCGAAACGGTCGCTGTGGAAAGTTTCGTGATGGCTGCGATTTTGCGGATGCTCATGGGGTAATGCCGGGATTTATTGCATCACAAAGAACATCGGCGGAGTCGCACCGGGTCGAGCCTTTCCCTTCGCCACAGTGCGACCGTTATTGGCAGGGCGGTTGGCAGACCGTCGCTAACGCTCGAAACCGTCGCGTTTGTCGCCCCTCCGGCGGGGATACGCAACTCTCGCCTCCAACTTCGACGGTGAGTTGGGCAAGCGTGCCAATGGGATTGCGAAAGTTGCCTCACAATCACGGCATGATGCAATTCCGCGCAAACCCGTCGGCACGTGATGATGCCGTCCCGCCCTTACTTTACTATTTTGCGGAAAATCCCGAGCACAATGAGCAAGATGATCGCGCCGACCATGGCATAAATGACAAGATCGACGAGCGGGGAAACGATATTTTGAATTTTGAGAACGTTGGCAAAAAGCCATGTGCCGATGAACGCGCCAACGACACCGACAATGATATTGCCGATAATGCCGAATCCGAAGCCGCGCATGATAACGCCCGCAAGCCATCCGACAAACGCGCCGACTATGATGAAGATGATGAGAGAAGTGGTGTCCATGAGTTTGCCAGTAAACAGGGAAGCCCCATTAAATCAAGCGGCACGGCGCCTTATTGCACGCCTACTGCCGGAATATCACCCGTCGAAATCAGGGCCGAAATGACATTCAAAAACCTCTTGTGCCGCCCTAAAATTTCAAAACCCGAAACTTTCTGCTTCCGTTTTGCGAATCAACCCGTAGCGTCGCGTGTTTCGTCATAAAGTCACGGAGAGGTGGCAGAGTGGTCGAATGCGCCTGACTCGAAATCAGGTGAGCCGGCAACGGTTCCGGGGGTTCGAATCCCTCCCTCTCCGCCAGTTTAACCGTTGGGATACAATAGGTTAGACTGGACGAATCCTAGATTTGACAGGTTTACGTGGCAAATCTAGCGATGAAAACAAAATCCTCCACGTTCAAGATACGCCCGTTCAAAAATCCATCGGGCCAAGTCGTCTATCAAGTCGACGGCTTCATTAACGGAAAACGCATTCGCAAAAATTTCCAAAGCCGCAAGGATGCGGTAGCGGAGAAGGACGCTCAGGCTCTCGAAGCAATCAAGGCTGCCGATTCGAATTTGCGACTCGTCAGCACCTTTCTTGCCGATGCCGAGTTGCGCGAAGCCGAGTCTGTGTTCCTGAAAATCAGGGACGACAAACGCTCGCTTTCGCACTTGGTCGATTTTGCCCTGACGAATTGCCCGAAGCCGGACAAGGACATCACGTTGGTTGATGCGTTGAAAAGCTATCGGAAACAGCGCGACGCTGACCTGGCAAGCGGCCTGATCTCCGCCCCGCAGCACACCACGATTCGCCGAACGCTTGCCTCGTTCACAAAACACACGTCCTGCACGAATGTCTCTGGCGTGACGCCCGCCTTGATCCGCGATTATTGCAGCCGACAGAATGCGTCCCTCAAAACGTTCAACAATCGGCGGGGCGTTCTCTCGACGTTTTTCAAATTCGCGTTGGTAAACGAGTGGATTGCAAGCAACCCCATGGTGAAGATTCCCCAGTATCGCATCGCCCACAAACGAGGCACGGCGGCCACGCTCACCGCAGCGCAGGCCGCCGCCTTGATGGAATTTGTCGAAAGTTACGAGCAAGGCTGCATGGCACCGTTTTTCGCACTCTGCTTGTTTGCGGGAATACGCCCCTGCCTGCGCACAGGCGAGATTTCCAAACTCACCGCTGAAAACGTGAATCTGGAGACGGGCGTCATCCACATTGAGCCGGAGGTATCCAAGGTTGATATGAAGCGCAACATAACCATTCAGCCAAACCTTGCCGCATGGCTCGCCGCCTATCCACTCACAGAGCACCCGATCATCATCCCGAACATGCAGCATCTGCGCGCATTCGTGGCGAAGCGGTTCGGACTTTCGCATGACGTGATGCGACACACGTTCATTTCGATGCACGTGGCGAAGTTCCGCTCAATGGGCGACACCGCCTTGCAGGCGGGCAACTCCGAGGCGATCATCCGCCGCCATTACCTCGACGTGAAAAGCCCCGCCGAGACGGAAGCCTTTTTCAATATTTTGCCGAGGAAAGTTCCAGTTGAAAGCCCCGCCAAGGTTGCAACTGTTTCCGTTGCCGAATCCGCCGAGCCTGCCGAGGCGCGCCAGCTTGCGGCATAGATTGCCAACCGTGCTCATGCAGCACGGTGCAAGCAGCCCTGCCCAAGGTGGCTTGCGCCGGCTTACGAGGTGCCGGGTGTATGCAAACTATGGATACACACACCGACACCACCATACACATGAGCACAGTCACGCCCGCCATGACCTCACCTCACTCATCGACATCAACGGGCTGCGTTTCAGCGGCATTTTTCCGCAGGGACGCAGGCCTTCCATTCGCACGCTGCGCACTTGGACGCAGGAGCGCCGGATTCCGCATCACCGTCTCGGGCATTTTGTCTATTATGATTTGTCCGAGGTCGCCGCGCATATCCGTACCAAGTTGATCGTGCCGCCTCGCAACTGAAAATCCCCCCGAAAATCAAATTTCCCACGCGTGGGAAATTTCCCTCCGAACATGCACGAAAAAACTACCCACGGGCTTTGCATTCCAGAAAGCATATTCCGTTTTTCAGACATGCATTCCACACACACATCTCTTACCTACGCTTATCATTAAAGTTGATCTTTTTCTCTGATCTTTTTCTCGACGGTGGTTTGCACCAAAGCAGAGGGTATTGCGAATAATTAGCGCTGAAGTTTTAACACGCAGCGGGCGATGGCCTTGATGTCGACTTGCGTTAGCGTCTGTCCGGTGGAAAGTTGTACAGCTACCGCGAAATCTTCGCCACGTATTTCACGAATCAATTCATTGATTAGTTTGGAAATGTTTCCCCCATAGCGGACATCCGCTTCGGCTCTCAATTCACGATGCAAATCGCGGTCTATCGTCAGTGTTAATCTGACTTTTTTTGTAGATGCTTTCATAGGAAATAAGTATGATTTATCATATAAATATGAAAAGCAAGATTGAAATCCATCAAAAACATATGATTGTACCATGACTGACTCACTCATGAAGGATTCCCCAAAGGTGCGCATCACTGTGACGCTTGACCCCGATGTTGTAGCGGTGCTTGTGCGGATAAAGACGTACCGTGGGATAAAGGCTAGCACCTATATCAATAAAATACTGCGGCGTCATTTCCTACGACCAGGAAAAGGCATGGATCAATACACCTTGCCCAAATTGAAGGGAAAGGGGGCGACATGAGTCGGTTAATAAGGCATTTGGTTAGGTTGCGAAATGGCTTCCTTCGATGGCGTGTGGAGAGGATAGCAGGAAAACTTCAACGCGCTCAACGACGTTACTGGAGCGCAGTCATGCAAGCGTTGAACCGACGTCGCACGGCGCATGTGGTGAGCGCCATGGTCAAACCTGAAGAGTCCCCTACCCAGCGTGTGCAAAATGAGCTTCCCTCACATACGGAGAGAGAGTGTGTGTCAGTCGAGCGGCAAAATGCGCATTGTACGGAAGGAAACAAAATGCCATGAGTGGATTAGCACACCCAGCAATTTATAATTTCCGCAAGACGCTACGGGCGCGGGGAACAAACTTAGGGAAACTTGCGCAGGAGGTAGGTGTTACACGGCATTTTCTTTCACAGTTGCTTTGGGGATATTTTCCAAAAAACAGAGGCAATCATTGGGCGCGTGTGAGGGCCTGTGTTACGGAGAAAGAGTGGGGGCTGCTTTCAAAATTGCCGCATGTGGCCAAGTGGGTGCAAAAGACTGAGAATGATGCCGCACCATATTGCGTGCAATGGGTATGCGGACAATGTGGTATAGGGCTGGGCTTCCGGGCGGCAAGGGCAGACACACCGGTGGGCATGACGATGCAAGGGGTTTGCCCAGTGTGTCTTGAATTGAAGAATGAAAATAGAAAAAGCGATGCGGTTGATAGGCACATTCAATCTCAAGCTCAGGTTAACAAATAAGCAAACAAATGAATATAAGTATCAATACGAAAAAACACAGACTGGAAGTTTACGCGTCAAGAAAATGGGTGGGAGGTTTAAAATGAACAGAAGAGTCAGTGACTGGGCGGCGCGTGAAGGAGCCGCCCGGAAACGTCTAGATGACGAAGCAATATCATCGTGGATACATCCAGGAGATGTGATTGACGGGGTGGCTCAGTCGCAAGAGTCCGATATGGATTCGCGCGCTCACGCACTGGAGGCGATGAGACGCATCCTCGCTGTGGTCATACCACCACCAGGATGTCGCGATGACAACCGTTGGCGTGCCGCCTTTGGACGTTTCATGGCGTTGGTCTATATTGTAGCTCCAGAGTACACCGAAGGCATGACCATGCGCGCACTTGCGACACAGCTACATGTTGATGAACGAACATTGCGTTTGCGCATGTCGGCAGTGCGAGAGGCATTGGATGGTAGCGCTAGAGAAGTGTAGTGTCGCCTATGGAAGCATTGATCGATAGAAGTCGGCGTGCGCCAAACCACAAAAACCGGGTGGACGAGCGCATTGAGAAACGCATCTGCGAACTGGCATTGGACAATCCAGCCTTGTGACAAGTGCGAGTGGCCAATGAACTGCGTCAGGAAGGCCTGATAATCTCGGCGGGCGGAGTGCGCTCGGTATGGCTGCGACATGAGCTGCAACCCTTCAAGCTGCGGCTCAAGGCACTTGAGGCGCACATCGCCAAAACCGGCGCGGTGCTCACCGAGGCGCAAGTCGTCGCCTTGGAACGCAAGGCCGACGACGATGTGATCGACAACGAGATAGAAAGCGCGCACCCCGGATATCTCGGCTGCCAGGACACCTTCTACGTGGGCACCATCAAAGGAGTCGGGCGTATCTACCAGCAAACCTACATCGACGCTTACAGCAAAGTCGCCTGCGCCAAACTCTACACAACAAAAACACCGCTTCCCGCGGTCGACCTGCTCAACGAACGCGTGCTGCCGCTCCACGAGGAAGGCGGCATGGGAGTGTTGCGCATCCTCACCGACCGCGGCACCGAATACTGCGGCAGGCCCGAGCAACACCCCTACGAACTGTATCTGGCGATCAGCAATATCGACCACACCAAGACCAAGGCCAAAAGCCCGCAAACCAACGGCATCGCCGAACGCTTCCACAAAACGATCCTGCAAGAGTTTTATCAAATAACATTCCGCAAAAAACTCTATCAAGACATCGAGTCATTGCAGGCGGATCTCGACGAATGGATGCGCTACTACAACCACGAGCGAACGCACCAAGGCAAGATGTGCTGCGGTCGAACACCATGGAAAACCTGGCTCGACGCCATACCGCTATGGAAACAAAAAGTCGACACCCTCAATCAACAACCTATAATCATCAATAACTAATCTGACATTTTATCCGCCCACTCACCTCTCCTTGTCAGATCAAGTCCTGTCTACTACAGCTAAACTGGCATTTTTTACGCCCACTCTCTTTACCCTGTTAAATCGAGTCCTGTCTACTACAAATCCCCCAATTTTACATTCCTGTGTTGCTTTGTTCAATGTCCAACAGTTTCCGTTTTTTCAACGTTGAACATTCCCATTATTAAAAATAATTCTATTATCTCCCTGTTCCCCATTTTTTTGCCATCCGATATTCCTGCATTTTCCTCTCTAAATTGGATCGAATAGCATAACACGGATGCGCCCTTGGCGGATAGCGTCGGAACCACTATTCTCCTGCTCATTCCACGATCCAAAGTAATCTGGAACCGACCCTGTGCTTCCGCTTTCCACCATTACCATAAACACATCACAAAAAATCTCATGCAAATCATCGAAACATCTCAAGGAAAAATCACCGATGAGACCAGCAAGACGAGAATTATGCCTATCATAATGAATCACTAGAAGTGATCCTCCTATACGTTTTTCACGCATCAAGCATCAGCGGCAATCTGTAAATCCAAAATCAAATGTCCATCGCACACATTCGCGCATGAAAGATTCCTTCCTTTCCCTCATTCGCCACGCAGCAACATTTCTCGGCGGATATCTTCTAGCAAAAGGCTATGCAACTGAACTTGTTTCAAACTGGCTATCCGGCGCTATTTTTACTCTCGCTGGTGCCATCTGGGGCAGTGTCGATGAATACCTCGCCACTGGCAGCAAGCTTCAATTCGCCCTATCCATCATTCGCCATGCCCTAACAACCATTGGTGGATATTTTTCTGCCCTCGGTAAAATCAGTCTGGAGCACGTTGAAACTATTGTTGGCTTTATAATGACCATCGCTGGCACGATCTTAGGATCCGTCGATGAATACACATACGCCACCAATGATACAACACGCATTTCCTCAGCATCAAACGCCCAGTCCAAGCATCACGAATCAATATCCCCCAAATACCTGCCATGAGCGACTATGAAAATGATTTCCATTGAATAATATCACGACGTTATCTGCACAACAAAAACCTAACCCCCGCCAAATTCGAATCAAAATGAGTATAGAAACACACCCTCCCATAAAGCCAAGGACATCATTCAGCATGCCGCTGTCCGGATGGGTTGTATTCATCAGTATCATTGGCGCCACCTTTGGCGTTTTTGCCGTGGAGCAATATAGAGTTGGGATGCATGAAACACGCCTTGAAAAACTGGAGATCAAATATGAGGAGTCAAGCCGGTTGCTGCACCGCATAGACCAGAAAATGGATTCCCTCCAGCACCAATTCGAAAAACGCTACACCTCCCCTTAAGTTTTGGTCTAGCTACAGACGACAGATCAACCACTTTTAATACAATGTTAGAATTCGAAACAGTCAAAGTAATCGCCGGCATCATTGCACACGAGATGGCTCTTCCTGTGGCGCAAATCGCACTCTATGAGCAAGGCGATCCCGAACCTGGGCAGACGGTGGGACTTCGTATCGCCATCGATATCCTCGAAAAAAAGGTTTTGAATAATAATGTTCGCCATGAGACTCGAGAAGGATCCAGCAACTTCTGGGAGGTGCAGACCATGCAGGTGCAGGAACTGATTAGTATCAACATCTTTTCCACAGGACAGGAGGCGCATGAGCGCAACCACGAAATCGTTCTTGCATTGGGCAGCACTTACGCCCAGCAGGTTCAGGAAAAACACGGTCTGCACATTTGCCGGATACCGACTGCGTTTACCAAAGCTTACGCTCCCGAGTTGTTGACGCGTGCAAATCATTACACAATCACCGTCAACGCACAACGAGCTCATAAAAAGGAGGGCAACGTGGATTATTATAATCAATTTCAGCCAGTCGAAATCATCACTCAACCCACAACCCATAACTAAACACCATAACCACCATGCCAGAAATCGACATCACAAACGTCATTCAGATCGACGTGAGCACCCCTCCCGCCGGCTTGTCCAGCTATAATATCAATAATCTTGCGTATTTTACGAAAGAGACACCGATCAACGCGCCCGACGCCGGCTATGCTGTTTACCTCACACCATCCGCAGTTGCTTCGGATTGGGGGACGAATAGTGCCGTCTATAAAGCGTCTGTTGCAATTTTCTCGCAGTCGCCCAATATACTTACCGGCGGTGGTGCATTCATAGTAATCCTCATGGAGGATGCCGAACTGCTTGCAACGGCCATTGAACGCACAAAGAATCTCGTTTATTATAGCGGCATTCTCACAGGTTTCGATCCGTGGGTTACCGCGAATAGTGATGCGGAGACTCCTGTTGTGGCCGATTATGATGAGGCTATAGCGGCATCCAATGCCGTGCAATCCGTGAATAAAATCCTTTTTCTGGCCAGTCCGGAGCTGGATGCGCTTGGAAGCAACGGAATTTTCGCACAAATCAAAGCCGCAAATAATACACATACGCGGATGCTCCTCTACACGGTCGAGAATGCGTCCGTCAATCATCGCCTCATGGCCGCTGCCTATGCCGGACGCGCCATGTCCACCAACTTCTCCGGCTCCAATACAACGGCTACCATGCACCTTAAGGATCTGGCCACGATTACTCCGGATCCACTCATCAATGAAACCGTAATTACTGACTGTCGGCGTATCGGCCCCGATGTTTACGTAAATATTGCCGGCTTGCCCAAGGTCTTCGCTAGCGGTGCCAATGACTACTTCGATAATGTATACAACCTTAACTGGTTCAAGGGCGCGATGGAAGTTGCAGGCTTCAATGTCCTCGCCACCACCTCAACCAAGGTGCCGCAAACCGAACCCGGCATGAGTCTCCTCAAGGGCGCTTACCGCCTCGTTTGCGAGCAGGCTCTTGCCAATGGATTCATCAGCCCCGGTTCGTGGAATTCGCCCGAGCTTTTTGGAGATCCTGAATCCCTGCGGCGCAATGTTCTGGAGCGCGGATATTACATATACTCGCAGCCTGTTAATGAACAGCCGCAGGCGGACCGTGAGGCCCGCAAGGCTCCGCTGATTCAAATCGCCATCAAGTTCGCCGGGGCAATTCACAGCACCAACCTTATTATCTATATTAATCGATAAAAAACCGGGAATTGGGGGCGTCCGGATTTCTTGGCGCCTCCGATTTCCGCCACACCATTCCAACGCATCAAACACTCAATCACCACACACCATGGCAAATATCATACTCACTGGTAATGACACCGTCAAAATCAATGGCCGCATCATCACTGCTTTTGTAACAGGAGGCAAAACTGGCGCCGGCACGATTGAATTTCCAAATCAGCTTGTCAGCATCACAACTGGAAAAAACGGCAACAGCACATACACGCTTAACGAAGACGGACAACAATGCAAAGTCGTCTTGAATCTCGTTCGGGGATCGCCAGATGACTGTTTTCTGAACAGCTTGCTCTCCCTCATGAAGGCAGATTTTGCATCCTTCACCCTGCTCACAGGCGAGATTAATAAGCGCGTTGGCAGCGGCGACAGCAGTGTCCGGGATGACATTTATATCCTCACAGGCGGCGTATTTACAAAAGAGGTTGAAGCCAAGGAGGAGGATGGCGCGGCAACCTGGAACCTCAGCTTTAACAGTGCTCCGCGTTCGATTGTGTGATCTATGCAAAACACGGGGACCATCAGTGAATACGCACTAGCGGCCACTGGGTTTCAGCCCGCCAACCACTGTTCACTACTCGTTTCCACACATGGACAATACCATCATCACCCTCCCAAGCGGCGCAACCCTTGAGGTTCAAATTGCGTCCTTCGCCACGGGCAACAGCCTGTTCAAGACGCTCTGCCGCGAGCTTAAAAACTCCGGCGTGCTGGCCACGAGCGGCCTCGCCCTCGCAAATCTTGCCGGCAAGGACATCTCCATCATCGTCGGGCCCGTGCTCCAAGCCGCCGGCTCCGACGATGTGGAGCACTGCCTCTGGGAGTGTTTTAAAACCTGCCTCTACAACAACACCCGCATCACCCGCGAAACCTTCGAACCGGAGGAGGCGCGCGGCGATTATCTCAAGGCGGCGTGGGAAGTCCTCAAGACCAACCTCGCCCCTTTTTTCAAAGGCATCGACTGGAAGTCATTGGCCGCGTCGAATGCCGTGAGCAAAGGCCAAAAGTCATAAACGAAATGCCCGAGGATCTGTTCATCGCCTTCCGGCTCTCCAAGGAAGGCTTTGGCAGGCCCGACGAAATCCTGGCCATGCCCTCCCATGTCGTCCTTGCAGCCTTGGATTATGTGGACTTCGAGGCCGCTTATGCGTGCACATGGCTGGAACTCAACAAAAATACTCACTCATAATTCGCTGGGTAGCATGGGCATTTTCCTGTCTGTGCACCATCTAAAAACGCCTTACGGGGAATCGCGCCTGCGCGCCCCAAAACCACATTGATTTGTGCACCCAAAACACGTATAAACCGTCAATCCACACTGTCGTTCTGTTCATCCATCCCAGCCTCAACCCATGACTTTCGCTGACATACTTGCCCGATGGGGGATTTCCCCCGACGCCGACACCGGCGAAACTAGCCCGGCGGCAGACGGGACCATGCAAATACCCGCCCAATCCGCCCTCATGGTTGACTCGGCGTTGCTGGCGCTGGAAGACCCCTTTCTGAAAATCCAAACCTTGGTCGAGACCGCCGCCGCGAAACTCAGCACATTGGTTCGCATCACACGGTTACCCTCCGATCGCATGGAGGCATGGATGATGGCGGCGCAACAGCATCATGTTTCGCCCGCGGAAATCACCGCTGCCATTGAGAGTATACAGGCCGCCGCCGAACACGGTCGCGCGGATATCGGCAACAGTAAACCTTGGGAGCAGCTTGGCATTTCCCCCGATCAGGATCCGCTCGATGTGCTCGACCAGATGCACGCATGCGCCAGCACATTCGCCCCGGCCATTGTGCGTCCCATCCTCGCCGGCGCGGGTATTGGGGACCATGTGTTCCATCTGTTCCGGCAGGAGAAACCCGGGTTTCACGGAATTGATGGATCTGACCGCGATCGTGCATCAACATCATTCCCCGTCCGTGTTTCTGAATTTGCCCAAAAACTTGCGGCGACGACCAGAGGAGCTTCGTCACGCCTCTCCGGCATCCTGTCCGGCTTTCGAGATGCCGCTGCAGCATCCTTGCATATCGGCGATTTTACGGATGCATGGGCTGGCAGTGTGCAGGGAAACGCCCTTGCGGAGAAAAACCTCGCATGGATTTACGACTCGCTCCAAGGCGCTGCGGAACCGGTCGGCACTGCGATGCAACTGGCGTCCAGCCTTGTTGAGGATGCCGGCAAAAACGGCATTGGCAAACTGATGGACTGGATCGCGCCCGGAAACGGCCAGGACCTGACGGGCTCAATTTCACCGGCGTTCTTGGCCCAACCCACGCTGGCGCTCGCGCAACGAGTCGTCGCGGACGAGGCCGCCGCACCCAATACCACAGTAAACGTAAACCAATATATCGAGGGCTCTGTCAGCCCGCAAAAGGCGGCGGAAGACGCCATCCGCAGGATGATCGAGATGACCGCCGCCCAGCTTCCCTCCGAATCCTACTGATCCCCATGTCATACAAGTCCAACATTCGAGCCCTCAATGATGTTACGCAGACGGCTGGCACGTTTAGCGCGCTCTCCAAAAAATTCACCGCTCTCGTCCGTCCCGACAATGCACCGCCGGGCATTGCTGGCTACGTTTTTAATATCGTGCAGGATGACACGGTTGAGCTCACCTCGGACATCTCCCAGTATGTCATGGAGGACAAAAAAATCGCACAGGACAATATCACCCTCAAACCCGCGTCCGTTCAGGTTACCGGCCTCGTGGCCGAGGTGCATAGCACGCCTCCCGCATTTCTTGGCGAGGTCCTACCCTATGTTCAGGCCCTTGATCCTATTGCAGCTTATGTTCCCCGGTTCGCCACTAGTGCCAATAAGATCTACAATGAGGCGGAGCGTATTGAGCGCGAAGGCCGCAAGGTGTGGCAGCAGGCAAAAAATCTTTGGAGTTTGTATAAAAATACCTATAGCACGGAACAAGAAAATATTGCGAAAAATCGCGCCGTCAAGGGAGCAGCAAGCGATTATAAAACATATAACAAAGACGAAGAGCGCACACAACTGGAAAGTCGGCAGAAGGAGGCGTTTGAGTTTTTCCACCACCTCTGGGTAAACAAGCAGCTTGTCACCGTCGAGACTCCGTGGGGCATCTATAATGATATGGCAATAGAATCCCTATCTGTTAAACAGACCGGAACTTCATCTTATACATCCACATTCACGATGAAATTCAGGCATATCCGTATTATCGGAGATACCAAGGCTGAGGCCCCGGAAAAGGAAGCCGCACCCGGACGTTTTAAAAACCTAAAGAGCAAAGTGGCCGCCATTGGCACGGTCCTCGGCGCCGCTGTTCCCGTGGGCGCCATTATATGGGATAATAAGCAGCATAATGACCCTGATAAAAAACCGAAGCAGGAAGAATCACCCGAAGAACCATCCGAGGAAACACCGGAGCCAGAAAATCCAGATCCGGATAAACCAGATGAAGAAACATCCGGGAACGAAAATGCCGGATGATCCGCACATATCGCCACATCTCCGACTCCCCGTATTCCAACAATAACAGTCGTATTTTAATAAATCCCGGAAATCAACCCGACCTATGAAACTCATTCCACCGCTCTCAGATTCCCCGCGCCAGCGCTTTAGCTTTGTCCTTGAGGACAATCGCAGGGTGGACTTTACGCTCCAGTATGTATCACAACAGCGCGGTTGGTTCTTCGACTTGGATTGTGAGGACGACTTCGCCCTCTCCGGCATCCGCCTTGTCAGCTCGCAAAACATTCTCCGCCCCTGGCGCGCAATCATCCCCTTTGGCCTTGCCGTTGTCACCCTCTCCGAGGGCGAACCCATGCGCCAGTCCGACCTCGCCGACGGCACCGTGAAGTTGTATATATTGGAGGGCACCGACATTGATTACATTGAAAACCTTTGTTTCGCACGAAAATGAGAAAATTTGAAAAAACATTTGAACTTCGACTCGCACCGCGGTCTTCATGGGGCGACGAGGAAAATACGATCGTGATCAAGCCGCCCCTCATGATTGATTTTGAAGTCAAAAAAGACGGCAAACCCAGCGCAAATACTGGAGATTTCACCATATATAATTTGGGAGAAAGCACACGAAAACGCATTCATGAATTGAAAGAGAAATCCCGGGAAGAGGAAGAGGCAGGGATTGAAAAGTGGGCACGTGTTCAATTAAGTATTGGATACGGTGGAAATAACATCCTTGTTTTTGATGGTGATATTAAGGCAACCCGAGACAGTCATGAAAAAAATAATACAAAAACTATAATAGAAGCAGGTGAGGGTCTGTATGCCATAGCGTGGAGTTATTCTGTGCATGATTTTGAGCCTGATGCCAGCATGGACAGTCTTATCAAGACTCTCGCGGCCGACCTGAGTCTGATGCCTGATCTGGCTCACACGCCCGAGGCTGGGGCTCCTTATATTGGCAAATTTGGCGGCCAAGTCAGCACTGATGATGGCCTGTTCTCGCGTAAACTTGTGGTTTTCGGCAATACATGGGAACAACTCAAAAAATATACAAATCAGCGCTGCTTTATTGATAAAGAGCGTCTTTATGTCATTCCGCAAAAAAGTTGGAATACAACAAAAGATCTATCGTTCAAAATATCGCATGAAAATGGATTGATTGGCACGCCTCAGAGGAAAGGTGATAGTGTTGTCGTCAATATGCTTTTTGAGCCCCAGCTCATGGTTGGAGCCTTGGCAAAGCTTGATAGTCGCACGCTTCCCGGAGAATATGTCATTGATGCCATTGCCCATAAGCATAATGTTGTCAAAAATGAGGAATCTCTCACGACAGTAACGCTGGTTAAGAAAAATAAATTTAATAAAGAAACACAGGGTGGCACAGGGAGCACCGGGCAAGATACATCCAAGAAAGATGCGCAGGACGCCCTGAAAAACAATGCGACAGATACGACCAGTCTGGACTTAACATCTTTATTGGATCTCTCTAAAAGAAACATGTTTGTCGATCTCAATTGTCACAAGCTCGGCACCATAGTTTCTTTCGATAATGAAGATCAGACGGCTTCTGTTGATATAAATCATAACGGAGTCTATGGCAATAAGCCAATCAAGTATCCTATATTAAAAAAGGTTCCTATTTTTGTTCTTTCTGGTGGCAAAGCATCGCTCACCATGCCGGTAGCGGTAGGTGACACCTGTCTTCTGCTGTTCTCTGACCGCAATATTGATACGTGGTTCGAGACTGGTGAAGCCGATGCTATCCCCGCCTCTCCACGGACGCATCATATTAGCGACGCCCTCGCCATTGTCGGATTTCGGCCTAAGAGCAAAAAAATATCTGATTACAATACTAGTGATGTCGAATTGCGTAACAACAAGGCGCTCATTGCCACGTGCCAGGATGGCCTGATTCGCATGCAAAGCGAAACAGAAAGCCTTCACGGATTATTGTCCAATGTAATTAAATGCATAGAAGGCCTTGTAGTCGACACCAAATCCGGAAAGAGAATTACGCCAACTGATGACGACTTGACTCAAATCAAGTCCCAACTGAACGCGCTGCTAAAATAGAAAAATCGAAACCTCATGTCACATTAACGAATCCCATAACACCATGAAAACAAAATTAATATTTGCGCTGACATTGCCGGTATTCTTATTGTCACCGTTTGCACAGGCTCAGGATAACAATATCTCTAAAGAAATGGCTAATGCGATAGAAAAAGCCGTCAATGAGAAAATTGAAACCATTAAAGCTGACTTGATAAAAGAAATATCTGCTCAATCTCAAAACTACTGTATTGCTGAAATACAAGATTATCACCCTGAAACACAAACAGTATCCGTATTCACAAAAGAACGTTTAGTTAAAGGAAAAATTGTTAACGAAGCTCATGTTTGTGTTAGTATCCCCGTATTTATTCCTGCTGGGAGTAATGTAAAAATCGATCGAGGTGATCTTTGCGTCATTTTCTTTTCCAGCATCAACAGAGACGGCAATTACGAGTTTATCACTAATCGAGGAGGAAAGGATGCTTCCGGTGCTTTCGCTATCGCCGGCTTCTTTACTAAGGAGGCGCAGGAGCGCAAGGCCTACGAGCAGGCAAGGATTGCAGCGTTAGCCGCAAGATTAGGCACAATCAATTCTGGGATAGTCCAGATGTCCAGTAACACGCAAACAGCCGGTGGAGTCGATACAGCACGACTCTGCAGATTAGTCATCGAGCTTAACTCAGAGATGATTTTCCATTTTCAGCAAAACGATTTCAGTTCCCTGGCCCTCAGTTTACGAAGAATTCAAGATGAATTAGTAGCATTGCAAAAATGATGATCACAAGAGCACTTCCTATAAATCTTGATCCTAACCTCGCCTGCAACTGAACCTCTGATAAGTGAAGGCAAAACAGCCTTCGTCACACACATAACACAGCGTTTTTGACTCACCATTCATCACACGTATCCTATTCGCCACACTCACTGTCGCATATGTCTGCGTGCCTGAAATTTGGGCTCAATGCATGGTTAATATTTAACAACATCGATTCAAACGGGATTCAGCGCATATTAAATTATCACAAATAAAATGATCACGCGAGCACTCCAAGTCACTTCCGACTACAGAACAAATCATGACTGGACCTTTGGCAAGGGCAGGCAGAGTTACCTGCGCCACGAGGACGCCATCAAGCAGTCCATCAAAACCCGGCTCATGTCCTTCCTGGGCGACTGCTTTTTCGACATCAACGCGGGCGTCGACTGGTGGCGTTTCCTGGGCGGCAAGGAGCGCCTCGCCCTCCTCGTCCAGATACGCAGCATCATCCTCGGCACCGAGGGCGTGATGGGTGTCACCGATCTCGACGTCATCGACGCCCCCGCCACCCGCGGCATCCAAATCCGCTACGAAATCAACACCCTCTATTCCCGCACCCAAACCGGCACCGTGGAGGTATCCACATCGTCAGTGGCATAACCACATGCCGGCCTACAACTCAAAATCCCAAGTTCCCATGCGATAAGACAGCGGCCTTTTACCGTCCCCAGCACCACCCCACCAATTTCCGCGCCAGGCCGGAAACACTAGATTGCGCCAAAAACGCTCTGAGGCACTCCTTTTGACCCTATAAATCCTAAACACCAATCACCAAAATGCCTAACACGATAAATAATAATGGAATACAGACAAAGCCCCTCGACGAGATCATCGAGTCCATCGTCGAGGGCGCGGATGGCAAACCCGGCCTCAAGGCCATCTACGGACCCGATATTAACATCGATTCCGACACGCCGGACGGACAGCTTGTCAACATCTTTGCCCTCGCAGTGAAGGACGTGCTCGACCTTGCGGTCCAAACCTACAACAGCTTCGATCCCGACCTCGCCATTGGCCGCTCCCTCGACATGCGATGCGCCATCAACGGCATTGAGCGCCAGGGAGCCTCCTACACTGAAACCACCGTCGCCATCACCACCGACCGCGCTGTCACGCTTCACGGTCTCGACAATGCCGACGACACACCCTTCACCGTCAGCGATGGAGAGGGCAACCGGTATGTGCTCAAAAACACGGCCGTGCTATCCGACCCTGTTGACGCGGAGGAGCTCGATTTTCGAGCCGAGGAAGCCGGCGCGGTAATCTGCCTCGCGGATACAATCACCAAGCAGATCACCATTACGCCCGGTGTCACCGCCGTGAACAATCCCAATCCTCCCAAAATCACAGGTGTCAACGAGGAAAGCGACTATTCCCTGCGCTCACGTCGTTCGCGGGCCCTCTCCCTGCCGGCCGTCGGAACCGTTGACGGCATTCTTTCCTCCATTCTGGACGTCAAGGATGTCACCGAAGCCATTGTTTACGAAAATACATCAAACATCGAGGAAGGCGGCATCCCCGCCCACTCCATCTGGTGCATCGTGGAGGGCGGGAAAAAAGAGGATATCGCCCAAGCCATCTATATGAAACGCAACGCCGGCTGCGGCATGAAGGGCGAGACCAAGGGCATAATAAAACAGGAAAACGGCATCGAGTTTAATGTCTGTTTCGACCGTCCCATCGAACAGCCTCTTTGGATTAGGTTTAACACTATCACGATCGATGGAGGAAGAATCGCATCGAAGGACTATTTGCGAAACCAGCTTGTCGAAAAGCTCAGATATTCCATTCATCAAAACGCCGACATCACTACCATCGCCAAACTGGCGAGGGAAATCGTGCCCGATGTCGTTATTTGCGACGCGGAGGTCTCGGCCGACAATGACAGGCCAATTAATGAAAAGGCCTTTCACGCATACGTCGAACCCGAGTCCAGAAGTCACCGATTTGTCGTTGGCAAGAACCGCATCATTATAGATGGAGTTGTTGGCAGTGACGACTCGGGTGAAATCGACCCCGAGGATGACCCCGATAATGAAAATGAGAATGGCTGACCAAAAAAGCGGTTATCGGGCGGCATAGCCCCCATTCGCACTTAACATTCACAGCAATCGCAGCACTCAATATCGAGCCCGGAAAATATTCAACATCAGGCCGGAGATCACAACATGACATCTGAAGAAATCGTAAACTACTACGTCGATCGACTAATTCTGCAATACCGGCAGAAGCCGAAAGCGCGCGCCACCATCGCCGCTTTCGTCCGTGAAGTCGTAGCCGGCTGCTTGCATCTGCGTTTGCACGACGCGTTTGACATCGAAACCGCCGCAGGCAAGCAACTCGATACTTTGGCCAAATACATCGGCCTCACTCGCACCTTCATATCTGGAGAGCTTAATCAGGAGTATTTCGGTTTTGCTGATTATGATCCGAAGAAAGAGCAAAATCCAAACGGATTTCGCGACTACTCAAGCGAGTTTATAAACAGCAAAGGCATCTGGCTCCAATACGGCTTCGACCTGGACACCACTGCCCTACTTGATGACGTTGATTTCCGTGTTCTCCTAAAGCTGAAGATACTCTCCAATACAACCGACACCACCCTTCCGGGCATGATGGCGGCTGTCAGACAGATGTTTGACAGCGCGGTCACCCTTGAGGATCACAAAAACATGACGCTCACCTACACCGTGAACGCCAGTGTCATCACACTTCCCAGGTCCGTCCTCGAAAAAACACTCCCCCGCCCCGCTGGAGTGGGAATTACAGTCAAAATTGTCAGGTCACGTTTCTCCTTCTGGCGTTATTCTTACAACAACTACAACCCCAAAAAACCGAATCCTCATCCGTATAATACAGGTTTCCGGAGATATGCAGGAAATCTCACAGGCGGACAATTTACCACATACCAAGGCTACGATGGCTAAACCATAAAAGTGGCCGGGCATCACTACCCGGAAAAATGCTTAAAAAATTCACCTCAACATAAACATTATAAAATAATATATCACCATGTCAAAAATCAAAAGAACCATACAAAGAATATTCGGCGGAGATGTCGGCCTTGATGGAAACATCTCAGTATTCGGAAGCCTCAGCGCTGGAAATCCCAAATACGCGGGGTCACTTCCCGCCTCGGATAACCCGCTTGACGATATCCAAAACCTGCCTGGCTACGGACGGGGCTGGACCGGGGCGACAATACGCAACAATATCGCCCCTTTGCAGGATATGAATGCCCTGCAATACCTCTTCAGTTCACAGATCGCCTACCTCATGCAGTCTGGTGTCCCTGAATGGCATAAGGATCAAGAATACCACGAAGGCTCATTCTGTAGTTATAATAATACCCTCTATGTGGCGACCAATACTGTTGTCGGTAAATCAAATCCCAATCCCAAAGACGATACTAATAATTGGCGTCCTTATGCAATGATATCTATAGGGACAACCGAAAATCGCAAACGCCTTGAATCGCCATCGACTGGACATATTTATTATGATATCGACATACCTCGGTGGTTAACATGGAATGGCCGCTGGACAACAATCGAAGGCTCGCCTGGCGACATTAAAATGGTGCATGCGAACTCGATTGATGAGGCAGAAGAAAGAAACCCTGGATGGGTTCATTACGTGACAAGCAAGGAACATCCAGATTTCAAAAATTCAGTGGGACGAGTTATTGCCAGCGCCGATCCAAATAACGGCGCAAAATCTAGTGGTTCAATCAACGAACCCAAAGAGAGTATCATTCTTTCAGTGGCTAATTTGCCACCGCACACGCACGATTATGAAGATGTTGGCTTTCTGGAACAATTGAGTAAAACGGGGACCATTAAAAACAGAAAGAAGAGCGAGTATGAGGGCTATATTGGGAGCAAAGCAACCGATTGGGATAACGACATGCAAGTTTTCCGTAACGCTGTTACCAAGTCCACTGGTTCCAGTGATCCAATTAGCATAATGCAACCCACACTCTACGCATGGTGTCTCATCAAACTTTAACTGTGTCTGATAGAATTTAATTATAATGAGTAATGAAAATCAAGGTTTGTTTCCTACACGTTAAATATCTCGTCAAAATTCAAATTTAATTGAATACAAAAGTATTTAAAGAAAACAGACAGTGTTATAGTGAAGTAAATGTGACAACCAATGATCATCAATAAAAAAAATAATATCATCACCATCTTTGTGATGGCCGCGCTTACATTTAGCACCTTGCCCGGCTGCAAGACAACTCTTGAGGAAGGCGGTCCGTATAAAGGTGACACACTATTATACCGGGCTGAGCTTGCATCCGTCACTTCATACGAATTGATGAATACATTTGTCAAGTGGGAGCATGATAATCGCAATCTTCTCTCGACACATCCTGAAATCAAAGTGGCCGCCGATCGGGTCCGGACAGAATATCCGAAAGTTAAGGCCGGGTTGGATGCCGCTATCGAGGTTTATAGACAGCTTCCAAACGATGAAAACAAGGCCAAGCTCTCTGACATCATCAAGGTGGTGCAGACGGAGGTGGCGAAAGTTTCAAAATACATGAACCCCTGAATTACTTTTTAATCTTATGGATGCCGCAACAGCACTCACATTACTCAAAACACTCATCGACAC
Organism: Ereboglobus luteus; assembly: GCF_003096195.1. NCBI lineage: Bacteria > Pseudomonadati > Verrucomicrobiota > Opitutia > Opitutales > Opitutaceae > Ereboglobus > Ereboglobus luteus. The sequence goes on from NZ_CP023004.1 coordinate 4,021,338, forward strand.
GACCGAGAAACTCTTACCCATTGTCAACGAGTTGTTCAAACAAGGCCTTATCACCAGGGCGGAACAGGAAGACCTCCGTCGTAGGTATGAGTCACTCAAAAACAAAGCTAGGGAACAGTTTTCCGCCCCGCATTGGCAGGTTTGAAGAGCCTTTGCCGTTTCATTCCTTCGGCTTACCAGCATTGATCCACATCCACTAACGCCACCTATCATATTATCATGCCATCTGAAACTCAACTACCCGAGCCACACATGATATTGGGCCGCAAAACACAAAAAATCTTTGCGAGTGCAGCTGAACCCAATAGCATCGCGGTATTCGGTAGTCTAGCCAATCCCCCCACGGCTTCCGATCCGGAGAAAAAAATCGCTTCTACCGAAATCGAAGCTTCGGGAGGAAACGAAATGTTCACCGACGACCCTGATAAAATTCAGAATGAAGCCTACGAAAAGGGATGGAGTGCCGCAGTAGTCTCCGACGACAGTCCCGCATTGGAAGACATGAACGCCCTCTTTTACCTGATCACGCGACAGCTTGCCTACATCATGCAGGCCGGAGTGCCTGAATGGGATGCGGATACGAGCTATCGCAAAGGGAATATGTGTTCTCACTCGGGATTCATTTATGTCGCGTTGGATGGCAATGCAAACAAGCCGGTAAGCGATGAGACAAAGTGGGTGAAATTGGGAAGCGAAATCGTCGAACAACTCACCGCCGCCATCAGGGCAGTCAACGATCGCATTGATGCGGCTGAACTCTCAAGTAATTCCGTCGATGTTGTCGGCACTCATGCTGCTCTTCTCGCTTACGATACATCGGCAATCACGGCCAATGATATCATCACTGTCATTCGCGACGAAACACACAGCAATCACATCTCTTATTATCGCTGGGGCAAAGCAGGCAATGTGTGGGGGTGGAATTTTATCATCGACGAACCTCCTGTAACGAAAGGGCAAATTGGCCTAGGCAATGTTGATAACACAAGCGATGCAGACAAACCGATAAGCAAAGCCACCCAACAGGCGCTTGCTGGAAAGGCTAATCAGGGGGACATGGATCACGCGATAGAACGGCTCAATTTGCTAGAAGAGCAAGCGGTTGTCGCCGAAATTACAGAAACTTACGCAGGCTTGCAGACGCTAAGCAAATCCAAGTTTACTGCAAATGACTATGTGAAGGTGTTGAAGGACGAGATTCGCGGAGGCAAAGCGTCATTCTATCAACTGAGTGCAGATAAAACGGCTTGGAATTGGAAGTATTCTGAAGCGCCGATTAGTCTGCCGCTTGAAGGTGATCAAGTCGGCATATCAAACCCAAACACCGGGCAGCTGGTTTTTTGTGGAGCAGATGGTGATAGTTTCATAACAATAGATACATCTGTGGAAATGATTGGTCGGGCTGGCGTGGATATTCAATCCCATGAAGGGAAAGTTACATTAACTACGCATAACTCTCAACTTATTGTTGGGGAAGGTAAAATTAGTATTTCTGGCGATGACGGGAATGTTAAGCTCACAGGCGTTGCACCAGGCAATGATTTAAATGATGCTGTCAACAAGCATCAATTGGATGTTGTGGAAGCGAAAGCAGAAGATGCCATAGAATCAGCGCACACAAAAATCGAGGCAGTATTCCATGATGTTACTTTATCAGGAGATGGCACAGTCGGCACTCCCCTCAGCGCAGCCCCGTTGCTCACACTTGTTGCTGACGACGCGACCGCAGAAGCCATGAGTCTACTTTACCCTGACCGCTATTTTGCCTCACCTGAATAAAAGCTTATGCCTTTATATAAAAACAGACAAAGGATCTCTGCTATAAGAAAAAACGGCATATCCATCGGCAGGATACACAAGGCGGGAGCGTTAATTTTTGACAAGGTGACGCCATTCGGTCCGCCGCCAATCCTTTGGTCTGATGTCAGGGGCTATCGTTACGGTGGTGTGACGCGGTGCGGCGAGGATATATTTACGACATGCCAAGATCGCACTGGTGAGCAAAATTATCGAGTCACCACAAGCGGCGGCACCCTGATCTTGACAGAGCTTCCAGTAACAGGGATGAATTCAATTGTCGGTTCGCTACTGGACCCGGGAGTATATTGGGCTGTTGGGAGCTATAGCTATGGCCGGCCGTTGACAAAGTTTAATGATAATGAAGTTATCGGCACTTACGCGACAAATACAAAAGGCTCAGGAGGACACGCTGCATACACACCAGATGGCCGAGTTCTTTTTAGCATGCGCGACAACAGTCAAGGCGGAGCAACTAAATATGTGGATGAGACAAATAACGCACTTGTGGATATCGAGGCTACCACGGGCCACTATGGAACAGCACCATTTTCCCCTCAAGTCGCCAACGATTCTCGTTACTGCGTAATTTATGGTTTCATGCGTAATACCCTATCCAATGATCGAATGACACGGTGGAATTCCGAAACAGGGTTTTATGACGTTTGTCTCGGGGGCTCTCCACAACAAGGTGGTGTCGCCTGGAATGAAACAGGAGGGGCTCTAATGAACGGCACGCTTCCAACGATCCAATGCCTTGCGAACTCAAATCTGTTTGCGTCACAAACGGGGCGTTTGTATATAATTCCCCACAATAACTCCGGCATATGGTCTATTGCGCATGATAATGTCTATCTGACCGCCTGCGTTCAAGTCGGGGATGTATTTTACTTTTTCAGTCGATCTGGTGGATATATGAAATCCAAGGCTGATCTAACGAATTTTCAGTCTCATATTGCCGCGGGACTTGGTTCTATAAACTGGGCCTATCATCACGCAGTTTATACTGAGTATATAATTATTGGCAGCGAGACAGGCCTTTATTCGCTTCATGTTACCTCCGGGGATATTACAAAATATAATGGAGCCACAAATTGCATGCGCAGTGCTGTGCGCACGGGAGCTCATATAATTGCGACAGGTTCTGGAGACAGCGCCTCTGGCTCCGAACAAGGACTATTCTACCTATGAAAATCGAACAACCGAATACATCACAAGCAACACCGCTCACACTGAAACCAGATAATGGCAAGGTGCTTAAACTTCTTGAAGCAAATGTCTATTTTGCAAACGCATTCTTGGACGATGCGATTGATCCCAAAACTCTCTTTACAGAAGTGCCCACAGGGCAAGTTCCCATTAGTATGGGGTCGCTACGCTACCAACACACAATCCTCAAGGCGGCGGGCGTGGATATCGACAAAGAATCCACAGATACATCCGTGACACCATGGACTCTGGGCATGCTTTTGCTGTCAAAGCAAAAAGTATCCTATGGCGGACTAAATTATACTGTTATACAAGGACATACAACCCAGAGCGATTGGACGCCGCCACTAACGCCCTCCCTGTTTTCGGAAATGAAGGACAGCGACAAAAACGGCGCTGCCGAATGGAAACAACCCACAGGTGCGCACGATGCATATGCACTTGGCACCAAGGTTGCTCACAACGGCAAGACATGGGAATCCACGGTAGATGGTAACACATGGGAGCCGGGATTGCACGGCTGGAAAGACGTATCCTGATAATTTCAAACCACCAGTAGAAAACACTTGAAACATCCATCTCGGCGCCCTCGCCATATAAGACATCTAAAATAAAGCCGGGGCAGTTATCAGTTCATCACGGAGAGATTTGAAGTGGCTTTCACTAACTCATGCTTTTTTGTCCGATAACCCCCATACATTAATATTAACTCATTATACTACCATGTCATCAGAAATTCAACAGACCGAACAACCAACGTCATTGGAACGCAAAACGCAGAAGATTTTCGCAGGCACAGCCGAGCCAACTAGCATTGCAATATTCGGCAGCTTGGCCAATTCTTCTTTAATCTCAGTCTCGGATGAGAATATCGCTCCCTCTGCAGACGAAAACTCCAGTGATAACGAAATATTCACTAACGATCCCGTTAAGATACAGAATGAAGCTTATGAAAAAGGCTGGGGAGCCGCAGTGGTATCCGACGACAGCCCCGCTTTGGAGGACATGAATGCCCTCTTTTACCTCATTACTCGCCAGCTCGCCTATCTGTTTGAAAAAGGAATAGCCGAATGGGATCCCGAAACGACTTATTATAAAGGGAGCATTTGTGCCGTTCCAAAATCGGGAAAAATCTGTATCGCCAAAAACTCAGGAAAGCTGGGTGATCCTGATACCGACAGGACAAATTGGTTTGAATTCGGCAGTGACAAGGTGACCTCCATTGAATTCATCAACGAACTCGCAAAAAAGGCTAATGCCACTACTTTAGCAGCGCACACTGCGAATACCAACAATCCCCACGCAGTTACAAAAACGCAACTTGGTCTTGGCAGCGTTGACAATACGTCCGATTTAAACAAACCGGTCAGTATTGCCGCCGCCGCCGCGCTTCAAGTTATTAACCAGCGCATCGATGCCGCAGAGCTCTCAAGCAACTCCGTTGATGTTGTCGGCACATATGCTGACCTGTTGGCTTATGACACATCAGCGCTTACGCCGAATGATATAATCACTGTTATATCTGATGGAAATCACGGCGGTCAATATTCGTATTATCGTTGGAACGGCTCCGCGTTTGTATTCATAGCCTCCGATCCACCTCCTACCGAGGCAAATGAAACAACCAAGGGCATTGCAACGCTCGGCTCCGCAGGAGGTGCAGCCAAATTTGAGGATGTTGAAGTGAAACTTTCACAAGTTTGCACTGACGGGACACTTTCAGGAACAGGCACCCCACTTGATCCGCTCTCTGTTCTTGTCTCATCCGGCACACTCGACACTACTGCCACCACCGCACAAAGCCCTGCAACAGCGGAACCCCTTGCCGGCGCCGTTACACTACACAAAATCAGCAAAACCGGTGCTTACGATGATCTTTCCAATAAACCCACGATCCCGGCAGTCCCCGCCCTTGCGAGTCAGTCAGAGGCCCAAACGGGGACGGAGAATACCAAGATCATGACGCCTCTACGCGTCGCGCAAGCGATCACGGCGCTCGCTCCCAGCGGTAGTGGAGGTGGTGCCGTTGGAGTAAAAGTTACCGGAGTGACGACTGCTGGCGCAGTTACCGAGCCGACATCCAGCGGTCCTAATTCCGTTGTTATTGGCCACAATAGTAAGATGATGCACTATGCAGGAGGCACTGTTGTCATTGGTGCAAATATCACCAATTATAAGGAAAATGGTGTTCAAATTGGCTCTGGCTCGCAGGTGACCGATGGTAGCGAAACCGTGGTTGGCTATCAGGCTTATACTCGTTATGGAGGGCAGGCGTTTGGCGCGCGTGCACGCGCCCAAGGTCGCTATGCTGTCGCATTTGGTCAGGACGCCAAGGTTGAAAGTGGAATAACTAATATGCAAGGCGGTGTTGCCATTGGCAACGAAGCCAGTGTCTCCGGCATAGATGGAATTGCTATTGGTGGCCAAGCGACAGTGTCTGCACAAGGTGCCGTTGCCATTGGCAGAAGCATTAACAATACCGAAGCCAACACTGTTCAGATTGGCGATGAAACAACCGGAAAGAGGTTGAAAGGTGTTGCCACCGGCACACAGGCAACGGATGCCGTTAATCTGGCGCAGATGCAGGCCGCGGTTGCTGCTGCTGGAGGCAGCGGAGGCGGGAATACTTTTGGGCCATGGATCCCCGCCCCATCTCATGTCGGAATGCCAGGCGGCTATCTTATAGATGGTGAGGAAAATACTATTGAGGTTGAAAATCCGCCCGAGGGTATCTATGAGTTTTTGAACATATCTTATATGGGGGGGACTAATTATGTTCGGCTTCTTCATAACAATCTTATAGGGCCGAATGGGCAGACGTATTATCGTATAGTTTTATTTAATGGAGGCGCGGTGCGCCTCTACTATCGAAACGGCTATTTTTATACACTCTCGCACAATGCAAGCACTCAGTTCCAATCCGATGGTAGCGGATCATCTTCGTGATTTCCTCTACGTAACTGATGGGCGTGACTACGAACTCACGCTGCTCTCTGCTCAATCCGTGCGTCGCCATGTCCCTGACGCACGGTTCCATCTCATCATAGCTGGCAACTCGAATGTTCCAGTTGAGTCGTTCCCATGGAAATCAACACATGCCGTATCCATTGATGACCTAAGAAAGCATGTGCATTATCAAGTTGAAGGACAGGGGCCGGAGTTCCACTGGGGATGGGGCGCGGCCGCCCGCTGGTTTGTTCAACACATGAGACATATCAGGCAGTGTGTTTATCTTGATAGTGATATTCTCTGTCTACGCCCGCCGATGCTCACACCGGTTGATACCATCGCGGCGGTTCCGGCCCAGCAGTTCCGCAAGGAACGAAGGTCCGAGACGGCTGACTTTGCCGGAAAGATATTCGATGCCAAGAAACCTCTCTTTGAGACCGGCATGCTTGTAATAAATGCAGAGTGGATGCGCAAGGTGAATTTTCTTTCGCGCATTTTTGATGGTGCAGTGGAAACACAAAAGATGCTTGGCAAACGATTTTATGCCGAGAATACCCTCCTCTCAAAAAATTTCGCCGGCTTGATCAAAAAACTACCATTGAAGTATAATGTCGGAAACAATGATGTAACAACTGGAATTATCTCCGAAGATGAAACGGTATTTTATCACTTTCATCATGAAGCTTCTGGAGTATACAACAAGATAATCCAAATGCGCGTCTATTCCGAACGAAATGGACGCATGAATATCGCTTATCTGGTTGATAATTCTATGGATCAAATTTCTCGCATGTGGATGTCAATGCGTTCGATAAGACAGTTCAACAAAGCGGTGAGGTTTTATGTTGTTTCGAGCATACCCCTAAAAGGTGATTTTATAAACCTTGTAGTCAATCCTCCTAGTGATGGGTTTGCCATTTATGGCAACCGACCGAACACACGTTTTAGCGATGCAACGATGTTTCGTTTTTATCTCACGCGCCTGCCTGTTGAACGGCTCATCTACATTGACACAGACACGATCTGCCATGGCAGTCTTGAGCCTTTGTGGAAGATGACGAAACGAAAAGGTATTGGGATGCTTCGCTACGCTATTTCCGATTCAGAGACGAATGCCTCATTAAAACGCAAGTTTTATGGTGATATATACCATAACGCTGGTGTCTTGGCCCTTAACCTGCCTTCGCTTCTCGCGGAAAATTTTGAACACGAATCGCTCAAGTGGATCGCGTCAGATGATATGCCCACGGAGGTATTCTTTGCCGATGAGACGGTTTTGAACCTCCGGTGGTCGCATTTGATTTATCCAATTCCTGAGGAGTTCAACATAAAATTTCCGCTTACTTATAAGGGAACGCAAACCATTAAACATTTCTACGGCAGTCAAAAAGACGCTCAGATTCGGGATTTCTCAGCACTCATGACACCATGACGCTCAATTATTCTCGCCGTTCCTCTCAGTTATCCGCCACACCTGAAGAATATTTATTCAGTGGCGTGCAATTCCAGTCAATTCATCGCGAGAAACCCATCCATGAGTCCAAAAAGATGATTTCCGCGTAGCGCGACCTCATGCCGCGCAAAACTCAATTCAATGCATTCCAATGCGCAGCATCGACACTCGCTGCACATACATCTCGGCGAGTGCGAGCATCAGCGCCTTCTCGCTTCGCTGGTAACGGCCAAACACCTCCGTGCCTCCCCTCGCGGTTCTGCGCCCCCCTCAACTCCAACGTTCCGAACTCGAGGGTGAGCTTGCGTGCGTAATACCCGCTGCGGTAACCGAGCCTGCCGTTCGTGCGCGCACAGCATCTCCTTCATTTCTGGCTCGAGCACTTCCTGCACTATCACTTGCAATAGCATGCGCATCGGATCGTCGTCTAGCAACAATGTCATCATTTGCTCGAGCATCTGTGTTTGTCCTGTCATCTCCTTGTTTGGATGGGTCATGTTTTTTCCTTTCATTGTGGTTTTCGGCTTTTCACCCAACCACTTACCATGATCCGTCTTTTTGCTAGATTTTTTACATGCTATCGTAAAAAACTCGCCCAGAATAATTCCCATGCACGACCGTTGACCGCGACGAGGCGCAAACAACGCGATTCGGCACCTGCCGTTTTCGCAATCATTGACCGTGCTGCGGGATCAAGTGTGTTACCGCCAGTTTCACGTTCCATTTTATCAAATGCTTTTCCGAGTGAACTCATATACCGATGCCTTTCCGTATTGTTGGTTGTTGTGTTTCTGGCTCATAAAATGACGCGGCTTGCGCGTGGCCCATGCGCGATTCTTGGGCGAGGCGCAGTGTCTCGTAGTGTTGCGCCATGATCCGCTGGTGTTCCTCGGTGAGGTTCGCCTGCAAGGCGGCCTGCGCGGTTTCGCCGATTGCCAGCGACACGGCGGACGTTCGCTCGCCTTCCTGCGCGATACGGGTTCGCAGAGCCGCCAGGTCGTCCGTGAAAACCAGCGCTTGTTTGCGGGCGCGCGAGATGCCGACATACCATTGGTTTTTGTTGGCGACCAAGCGTTCGCCCGCATAGTGCAGCAACACCGTATCGACGGTCTTGCCTTGCGAGGCATACGAGGTGACGGCGTAGCCGGGCACGAACATCCGCTGTTCCGGCGAGAGTGTTTTTATCGTTCCCGCGTCGTCTCGAACACGGATGCTTTTGTCTTTTAACACACGACATATCGTGACCAGTTCGCCGTTCCTGATCGCCTTTCCTTCGATTGAGTCCCCATTAAATTTCATCTGCAACCGATCCCCGCGCGCCAACTCCTGCTCACGCTCTTTCACGACCGCAAATCTGTCCGCGTGGCGATAGCTCATGAGCGTGGTTCGTCCGCCTTTTTTCAATATTACGCCGCGTCCGTCGGCGCCGGCGACCTCGCAACAATCGCCGCGTTGAAAGCGTCCGTAGTTGCGCAGAAAATACACCCTGTCGCCGGATGCGTAAAACCGGGCGTCGCGTTTTTGCGCGTCCGTCAAATCGATCGGTTGCCACGTGGCGACGCGCACACCGTTTTTCAAAATGCCCGCATTTTTCAGTTCGTCACGAATCGCCGTGTTGAGCGCGCGCACGCCCTCCCAGGTTTGCGAAACCGCGAGCACGCTTTCATTGCGTTTCACGGATTCGCAGTAACGCGTGGCAATTTCCTTCGGGATGTCACCGGTGTCGTGTTCACGCACCCAGCCGAGGCGTTCCAATTTGTCCAACGACTTCGTGAGATCGCCATCGGCGGCCGCTTTGACGGCGGCGCGGTATTGGCGCACGGCGCGCTTGCCCGCTGCGTCCGGCATGGCGTCGGGATTCTGGCGGCGGATGGTGTTCAATTGAATTGGACGCAGTCCGGTTTGCGTTTCAAGGATGCGCAGCGCGTCCGACGCGGCGACCGCACCTTGCTGGCGCGTGTCACCGGAGAGGATGACGCGCCCGTGGCATTCGCGCGCGGCCTCGATGATGCGCAGCATGTCCTGACCACCGATTTGCCCGGCCTCGTCAACGATGAGCACCGTGCCGCGCGCGAGCGGCACGAGGTTTGTCATGGCGAGCAGGCGCGCAACGGTGTCGGCATCAAGCCCGTCGCGCCTCAGGTCGGCGGCTTGCTGATGTTGCGGCGCATACACACTCACAGGATGCCCCGCTGTCTCCAAACCGCGCACGACCTCGCGCAGCGTGTAACTTTTGCCCGTGCCCGCGCCGCCTTGAAACAGCGTGATAAAATCGCAACTGCGCAGGATGCGGTTCACAGCGGAGCGCTGATCGGCCTTGAGTTCGCGGGATGGAGCGAAGCCGGTGCCGGTGTTAAAAGGGCCGTGCGCATCGCGACCGTCGCGCGCGGCCCAAATGAGGTTCCATTCCGCATTGAGCGTGTCGCGGCAGGTCAGTTTGCGGGTGCCTTCTTCACGGATGAAGTCCGCCTTAGCGACAGCGGTTTTTAACTCGCTCAATGCGAAATTGTCGCCGCGTCCGCGCACGAGCGCGGCGGCCATCAACTCATGATCGGTGGCGACCGCGCGGCGTTCGAAAACATGTTTCTCCGCCCATGCGAGAAAACCGGACAAGTCCGGTTTTTCCTGAACGGACGGCGTTGCCGGCTGCGACAACTTTTCTGGCGCGATGGACGCGAGCGCGGCGCGTTCCGAGTTGGTCATTTCGGCGGCCCAACGCGGGCGCAGTTCATCGGTCGAAAGGTTTTTGATTTTCCGACGCCGGATATCATGAGCGATTTGCTTGCGGAGGTTTTTCTCGTTGCCGCGCAGCCCCTCGTTTTCGATGCGCTTTTTCGTTTCCGCGTCGATTTGTTGATGCCGTTTGGAAAAGCGGTCGATCAGCGATTTCGGGATGTTGGCGATTTCAAAGTCGCGGGCGTTGTTGGCGAGCGTGTAACCGAGCGCGCGGAGGCCCTTTGACAACTCGTGATAATACACATTTTCCGCAAACTTTTGCGCGCGATACATGCCCGTCGCATGAAGCGCCTTCCACTTGTCTTCCTCCCAATCATACGTCGCATTCAGGAAAATGCAGTGCGTGTGTAAATGGGGGTCGAGCTCGCGGCTGGTGTCATGGCGGAAGAGCGCGGACAGGCAGTTGCCTGTCACGCGCTCGGAGCCCGCGCCGCCCTTGCGCACGCGAGCCTCTGCGAACTTTTCCAGTTCGTCCGTCATCATGCGCACGGCGTCATCATGAATTTTCAAAATCCGGTCATCCTGATACAACGCGACAATGGAAACCGACTTCGGCGGGCTGATCGTGAAGTCATAAAATACGCGCCGGTTCGACAGCGTGCGGCCATCCTCGCAGCGCGTCGTGTTGCGGCGCATCGTGAGCCAGCGCCCGGTTTCGGGATGATGCCCCTCGCAAAGCGCGAGAAACTTTTCCTCCGTCACACTGCCTTCGAGTCCGAGCATGGCGGCACCCGTGCCTCGCCATTCGCCGGCGATCACATGACCGTCCATGTAGTAGTCGCCAACAGCCAGGTGCTCGCGAAAATAACTCTTCGCGTTTTGAAGATTCAACTGTGGTTTGGGTGTGAGCATGTTTTTTCAACGCGCGACGTTGCGCGGGAAAACCCACCCTCATCCGAACGTGCCAGGGAAACGCAGTCGCGTTTGAAACCGCAGGACGCATTTCCCCTTGCCAAGGTTGGCAACGTTTTTTGAGGGCCGCTTCTCCACATAAGGGCGCGAATGTAAACCCACCTACGGAGTGCGCCGCCGAATGCCCGGTTTTTGGATACGCGGAAAAACGACGCGCACGCCGACGCGGTGGATTGATTCGACTGGCACGGATTCGCGGCGCAATGCCTCGTCCCTCGTTTTGCGGCGCGTCACCGTGCCCATGCGAATTGATACTTGAATGTGGACGGAGGTGGGAGCGAAGACACGGGCGCGCTCCTCGCTCGCGCTACGCCTCCGCCCCTTCGCGGACGCCCGTTCTTCGTGTCCTATTTGCTCAGGGTTCCGGCTCCGCTTCCGCTGCGGGCGTCCCGTGACTTCGCGCCCCGGTCTCTGGCAAAAAACGCATCCGCGAAAATGCGGACATTTGAATCAGTGAGCGTGCGAAAGTTTCGCGATGGGACAGCGCGGAGGATACCGCAGGATCGCGGATTTTACGCGATGAAAACTGGATGAAAATTTTGGTCGGCGGACATGCGGCTTGTGATTTTTCGACTATCCGCGATGGAAAAAACTTGGAGAACGAAAACCGGACACAGGGTTCATCGTGATGTACGCGCGACGGTTGTTTATCCGAGTCCGAGATGCAGTGCCGACGAATGCGCGAAGGCGCGCTGCACCCTTCGTCCCTCGGATTTGCAGCGCGCCCTCGCGCCGTGGCGGAACGACGGCGGCACCGATCGCAGACTTGGGCGCGTTCGGAGCTTTTCGGCGGGCCGTCGTGCGGGCGCGGACAATGCGTTGCAAACCCGCTCCCGCCTGACGTCACCGCCCGCTCCGAACGTCCCAAGATTCCGATTCGGGCCGCATGTGAACACCTGTTTTTGAGGACGAAAAATCGAAGGTTCGAAACCAACTGGTTGATTCAATTTATCCGGTTTTCCAAGGGCGCGATTACCTCGCTTCGCAACGTGACAGATTGCGATTCAACAGATCGGAAAAGCGTCCCAAAGATGCTCAAAATGAGCGGACAATTTTCGCGCGCACGTTGGCGAAAACAAATCGGACACCTTCGCCGTTAAACAATGACCCTTTCCTTCGTTTCGCCCTATTTTGCCACATTGATCAATGTCGTTCTCGCCAGCGCAAGGCGCCGGCTCCGCTCCACACCGGACGCCTACGGCGTCCTTTGACTCAAGGTGCCTTGGCGACGGTGCAAATCGGGGTGACACCGAACGATCAGGCACGTTGCCGGATGCGGACGCTGCCGCGATTGCGAACTTCACATGGAAAATACAATCATCGCGGACAAACCGCTCACTGCAAAGCAAGCCAAAGACGCCGAACGCGCCGAGGCCGTCGAGTCCTTGAAAAAATCGCTCAAACGCGGGGCTACCGTTTACACCATCTTGCGCCACGTGAGCGCTTCGGGCATGAGCCGATGTCTGGACATTTATACAATCAAGCACGATCAACCGCTCCGGCTCACATGGAGCGCTGCCAAAGTGCTCGATGCCACTTACGATTGCAGAAGGGAAGCCCTCCGAATAAATGGATGTGGCATGGACATGGGATTTGCCGTTACTTCGAACCTCTCGCGTAAACTCTTCGGCGACACCTACGCCCTTCAGCACCGCTGGCTTTGAATGTGGACTGTCGCACAGGGGCACAAGTTGCCCCTATTTTTTCCAACAGGCAAAATCCCGACATCTTGTATCGGGAAATACTGCCAATACTTTACCTACTACAAAAATAATATTTCGCATTCTTACGCAGAAGAGCGAAAAATAGTTCCACAAACCTGTCCAAAGTAATATAAGCAATCTGGTTTTCATCTGATTTTTTATACTTGTAATTAAAATCCAAGATCATAGACTTACTGATAATCAGCTATTAAATCAATAAAACGACATGGGGGGAACAAAACGTTACTTTGAAAAACTTCAAGCAGAGCGTAGGGGCGGCGTTTCAGATAAATATGTATGTGCGGGTTGTTTCGACGACTACGCTATTGAAGACTACATCACGACCAATGCATCAGTTTGCGAATGCTCTTATTGCGGTCGTGTTTCCGATGAGAAAATAGCGGCTGATGCGAATGAAGTTTTTTCTTTTATAGCAAAAGGCATAAACCGCGAATATGAAGATCCTGCAAATGAAGTGCCTTATGATTCAAGCGAAGGCGGTTATTTGGTAGCGCCAACAGATGGATGGGATTTAATTTGTGATCTTGGAATTGTAAAAGACGGACGAGGTTTCAATGATCTGTTCAATGATCTATGCAAGGAATTTGGAGATAATGCTTATGTTCACCATGACCCTCTGGGCAGCACCGAAAGCGAATCGCTTCGGTTTTCTTGGAGACAATTTTGCAACATGGTTAAGCATGAAAAACGGTTTGTTTTTTATCGCTCAAATGATGATGAACACAAAGGCGATGACTCAAATTACTACGCTGATGACGAGCCTCCAGTTCATGCGATTCTCGACGGCCTGGCACACTTAGTAACGAGCCATGATCTTATCACAAAAAAAGAATCAGGACATACTTTTGTTCGCGCTCGACAGCATCCGGGAAAAGTCACTTTTACAGAGGCTTGCCAGCTTGGTGCTCCACCTGCAGCGTGCGCTAAGCAAAGTCGGATGAGTCCTGCTGGGATACCAATGTTTTATGCTGCCGAAAATGAAATGACGGCGTTCATTGAAACTTACGACGCTTCCGACATAGAGAATGATGCAATGACATTCGGGTTCTTTGCGGCCAAAAGACCTTTAGTATTTATCAATTTAGAAAACATACCCCCTGCGCCAAGCCTGTTTGATGAGGGACAACATCATTTAATGCACCAATTGCGATTTTTGAATGAATTCTCTCGGGATATTTCCAAGCCAGTTACCCGAACTGGTGAAGCGCACCACTATAAATATGTACCTACGCAAATCATAGCGGAGTATTTTCGTTGGATATTCCGCACAGCAGACGGTTCCCGAGTCGATGGGATTCAATTCAAAAGCAGTCGCCCATATGCGGGAACTTGTTACTGTATTTTTGCCGATGAGTATAACTGTGTCGATAAAGACTGGGAAACAAAAGTGAAACGCACAGATGTTTGGCGAATCAAGCCCATGCTGGAGCTCAAAAGCTCAAGGAAAGAAGACCCGTCAAAATTAAAAACTGAGCCCACTTTTAGACTGTTGTATTCAGAATAATTTTTAGCTCTAGCATATTGGCAGTTACTACCCGCTACAGCGCATGAATAAAAGAGACCCGCCGCTACAGGGTTTCCATCGTATCACATCGTCAAGGTCTTCTCGGTTCGTTTCTCGCCTGCGCTGCTATGAAGGCCAGTTGGTCAAGAGGGAAATAAGTTTTTTTGGAAAATATGGTATAGTTTGAGTATTGAGGCGGTTGTTTTGCTTTCTTTGGTTTTGTTGCCCCGCCGGGGGTGCGGGGGCGGCGAGCGCCCCGCTTGTTTGCGGCATGATTTTTGCAAAGTGCCTTGCGTCCGAAACCGGTGGGAATGGTCCAACCGGTCAAGCTGCTATCCGCGCGTGGCGAGTGCTAGCGCAACCTACTTTGTTCGAGGCGTTGGGCCAAATGGGGACGCAAGCGAGAGGCACTATCTCCAAAGATCGGGGGATTCCCAAGCGCAGGCACGTGCGCGCTTCACTTGCGAAAATCTGCCGTGTGTGGCGGCGGGCAAAATGTTAAAGAACAGGGGGACAGGCGCGGGACATCGCGCCATCAAGTCATGACGAGGCCGAGTTTTTCGGGGGTGGTTCTTGAGGTGCTCAGCCGCCAAATGTCCACTGTGAGCCGGCGGGCGGCGGCCACCGCCAGTTTTTTTCTCGCCGATCCACGAATGATGCCCTCGGCGAGTTTTTGCACGGGCGGGTAGTTTGGCTGCCAGCGGGAGAGTCTCCAAATTGCCTCAACAAGCAGTGCACGGATACGGCAGTTGCCGTGCCGGTCGATGCTGCCTTCCTTCAAACTGGTTCCCGACTGGCAAACGCCGGGGCACAAGCCGGTGTAGGAACTAACCTGGCGGCGGTTGTTAAAGTGTTTCCATCCGTGCGCTTCCCGGGAAAGCACCACCCAAGTGAGCGCCCCCAATGCCTTCGGAAGACTTGCAGGCGCGGTTTGTTCTATTTTTTCGCGTTCGCGTTTTTCAAGCGTGTCGAGTTTCTCGATCACTTCTCGCATGCTTTCAAGCGAGCCGTGCATCCAGGCCGGAAGCGTTTCCTTGAGTGTTTCCCAGCGTTTTTTCTGCCACCATTTGCCGGTGATGTGGTGGCCGTGGCGCAACATCAGGCTGCGTCCGCGGTGTTCCCATGAGAGGCGTTCCTTGCGATACATCTCACGTTCGCGCGTCTGGGTGCGTTCCCGCTCCTGCTTTTCGGTGGGCACGTGCACCACGCTGAAGGCTTTCGTGTTCCCGCGCTCGTAGCTGTCGAGCAGCGCCACCAGCGCCTGCGCGGCGATTTTGTCGGTCTTGCGGCTCTTGCCCCTGCCGAGCAGTTGCGGCGCGATGACAAGGCTTTTTACTCCCGCCTTCTGAAGCTGGCGGTGCAGCACGTAGCCGCATGGCCCGGCTTCATACACACTGCTCATTTTGATCGCCGCCTTGAGAAGTGATTTTGCCAGGTGCAGCAACTGCTCGCTTTGCATTTTTTGCGAACGCAGCGGCACCGATGCGTCCAGTTTGATCGCCACCACCACGTCCCTCGCGTGCTGGTCTATCCCCAGTCGCACTGTTTGCGGCTTGGCGTTGATGATTCGTTCGATTAGTTTGGTGTGGTTAGTTATAGTATTCATACGAGGCCGACGGGTTAGCGGGGGTTCCCCTGCTTGTCGGCCTCATGGTATCTCCACCACGTCGCGACGGCATACCCGCGCCGCCGCGATTTTGACTTGATGTGACCGGGGAACCGCGTGAATCGGGCGGAGCCGATGACAACTTCGGCACGTCACCGGAAAACGGACTTCGCGCGATTCCGCAAAACATCATGATTACATGCGAAACGACGTTCGTCATGGAACTGCTCAACCTGCCCAAAGGCCGCAAACGCACGGCACTGCGCATCGAGTTGCTCCAAAATATCAACCTCGGTGAAACCGCGATTTTCCGCCTTTTGAGAGGCTACCTCGAAGCTTCGCTTTGGACATCGACTGACGACGAGGGCGAACCGCTCGACAAGGATTTCTGCATAACAAATATTGCCACCGAATCTCTCTTGAGTGCATGGGCAGAGTGCTCCCGCTTCATTCGCGAAAATGAAACTGACCTGACTCACCTTGATGACGCGCGAAACGGATATAACTTTTGGCTCTCAAGGTCGAGCTACGGCAGCGGTGGATTCGGGGACGAGCGCCCCAGCGACGAATCCGCCGAATGCGCGATGAGGCAACTCACTCATGCCAGCCACGTCTTTGGTGAAATCGACCTTTACCTTGGCGATGACCGCAAACAGCACTTCAGCAACGAAAGTGCCGTCGTATGAGGAATGCCTCACGTCCACCGTGGTTCGCAAGCGCGCCATGATTGACGTTATTGGCGACTCAAAAGATGACAACTGATTACTAAAACGGTAAGGCTATTTTCCTAATTTATCATTGCTCCATTTAAATCTTTCCTCTTCTGCGCAAGTCATTCAGCGTATCGCAAAGAGAGTTCAGCCGCTCTTTCAAGAGTCCACTATGAGTAGAAAGCCAATTATTGAAAATTTGCGCTTCTGCCGAAGAGATGGATTCCATTTGAACTGTTATGGCATCATCCTGTTGCGAAAATGTATCGCCCTTAATTTTCAATGTTTGATTTGAGGAATCGAACAATGCTTTGGCTATAAATATGGATAAATCTATCGGCCGATGTATCGGCAACTCCTCGGCTTGCCGACTCCACTGGCCAGTGTGTCGCATGACTTTTGCTGACACATCATTGTTGTCATACTGTGCCAATCCAACTGATAAATATGAGGCATCAGTTGAATTAATATACATGCCGTCAAATTTTTCATACGGCATCGCATAAATAGGCTTATGCGCTAAATGGTGAGGCAATTGGTGCGTGGGAATGTAAGCGTTGTTATTTGATTTGAATGGCATTATTTTTTAGTGTGTTAAAGTGTGTTTTTCAGGCAAGAATTTTCAAATTAAAATGCACATTAAATCGCATGTTTTATCTATGGACAAAAATGCACTACCTCGATAAACAAATGCCCCGCAGTTGAAACTTTCGCATGTGGTTTAATTCCAGACACAGCGTGCTTCAGGGCGAATCACAACCGATAATCGCAGTCACGTGAAAAACACACGCCCCGGCTAGCGAGTATATCACGACGAGCAAGGAGTTCTCGCCTGCGACTCGCTTGGCTGCGCTCCTCCTTGCGCATCGTGCTTTCTCGCAGCAATGGGGGCTTTTGTCTTCCATAAAAGATGGGGGAGGACGCCACTTGGAAAATCAATCGCGCGTTTGTCGATCCGTCCCTTTGCCTGCTGTTTTTTTTGGATAAGTTTGACACGAAAATGCGATTTTATGTATTTTACGCATCATGAGAACGCTAACTGTCACAGAGGCCGTGCGCAATTTTTCCGATGTCATCGGACGAGTTCGCTACGCCGGGGAAGTCACAACCCTGACTAAGGGCGACAAACCCATAGCCCGGATCGTGCCGGTCAAACCCGTCCGCACGACTGCGGATTTTCTGGCATGGGCGAATGATCCAGATCGACCGCGCCTCGCGCCCGAGGAGCTGGCGGCGTTTGAACGCGACATCGAGACGGCGCGCAAACACGCCAACCAACCGCCAGTCTCCAAATGGGAGTGAACCGATGAACGGCATCATATTGGACACATCGGTCGTCATCGCCGCCGAAAAGGGCAAACTCGACCTGAACGGTTTGCTGGGTCGCCAACAACCCTGCCCGATTGCCATTGCGGCAATCACCCTTTCCGAACTGCTCCACGGTGTCGAACGAGCCGACACGACGGCACGCGGCAAGGCTCGCGCCGCATGGCTGGAATCATTTCGGGCTACCGTGACCATCATCGACTTTGACGAAGGCTGCGCGCGCGTTCATGCAAAGTTGTGGGCGAAGCTCGAAGCCGCCGGCGAGCGCATCGGCGCGCATGACATGCTGATCGCCGCCACCGCGCTCACCCACAACATGCGCGTGGCGACATGCAACGCCGGCGAGT
Source organism: Ereboglobus luteus (assembly GCF_003096195.1). Taxonomy (NCBI): domain Bacteria; kingdom Pseudomonadati; phylum Verrucomicrobiota; class Opitutia; order Opitutales; family Opitutaceae; genus Ereboglobus; species Ereboglobus luteus. The sequence goes on from NZ_CP023004.1 coordinate 4,039,611, forward strand.
TCAAGCGCGTCGCAAACCTGAAGGTTATCACCCCGTGATCACCCGTCCAATGGCCCAAATCGTATTCAAATAATGGATACTCACATGGTGAATTTGCCCAAGATTTGACAGGGATTTGTCAAACAGAGTGCTTTTCGCTTGCTTTCGTTGCACTTCATTGCTTCTCTTTAATCGTCATAAACCATTAACAATCAACTAAGTCCAAAAGACCCAAAGATTTAGGAATCGCAGATAGGCGGGTTCGAATCCCTCCCTCTCCGCCAGTTTAACCGTTGGAAAACAACAGTGCTGTTGCATCGTCCGGTCAGGCTTGAGGATAACTCCGCCGAATTAGAAAAGCGGACGATTGTCTTTTTTTAAAATGAAGATGACCGAGTTTGACATGCGGGATGTGTCATTGATCATACGACAAACCTTTTTGTTACCGTGAAAAGCAAACATACCGAACCCAAAACCGTCACCCGCCCCATTCGTTCCACGACCGAATTTGCCCGTCATGTCGGGCTTGCTCGCACCACTGTTTCACGCGTGCTTAACGGACAGCCCGGTCTCAAAAAAAAGACGATTGACCGCGTGAACCGGGCGATTGAGGAAACCGGCTTTGTTCCCAACGCCTACGCGCTGCATCTGAAGGGCAAGCGCACGCAAACCGTCGGCGTGTGCGTGCAAAATCTTTCGTTCCCAATTCTCGTGAACAAACTCGCAACCTTGCAGGCCAAGCTCCGCGACAGGGGCATCACCACATTCATCGAAGTGGTCGATGGCGACAGCTACGAGGGAGCGGTTCGCAACTTTCTTTCGCTGCGTGTGGAGGCGATGGTGTTTCTCGGCTATTTCGACGAGGGGAAAATCGAGCGCCAGCTTCAGGGGCTCGTGAACAATGGCACACCGAGCCTGATAATCGACCATTTCGGCATCAAGGGCGCCAACACGGTGACACTTGACCGCGCGCGCGGCATGGTGGCCATCACGGAGCACCTGCTCGATCTCGGGCACCGGCGGTTCGGACTGCTCGGCTACTCGGAAAGTTTCCGCAGCACGCACGAGCGCACCCGAGGCATCCGCGAGGCACTCGAGGAGCGCGGGCTCGACTTCGACAAATGCACGGAAAACATCGACGACCAGATTGTCCGCACGAGCGATTTTGAATTCGGGCGCGCGCTCGTGCGCACGTTCATCGAGCGCGGCAAGCCGCCGACCGCGTTTATCGCGCTCAACGACGTCCTGGCCGCCGGCGCGATCCACGGGGTGAGGGACATGGGCCTCCGAGTGCCCGAGGATTTTTCGGTGAGCGGTTTCAACAACCAGGACATTTGCTCGATGGTCGTGCCCAATATCACGAGCGTCGACCAGCGTGTGGACAAGACGATCCAGGTCGCGGTTGATTTTGTTATCGACCAGATGGGAAAACCACTGCGCACAAAACCCGTCGTAAAAATGATCGACCCATTGCTCATCGTGCGCGGTTCAACCGGTCCCGCGCGGGGACGGTAACTTTGCGCAAAAAAAACAACCCGCTGTTTTAAAGCGGGTCGTGGATGAGTGGTTTACCGGGACCGAGCGGGAGTGCGTTGTCCGGAATTGCCTGCAATCCAAAAGGCGCTCACTCGGTTTTCACGAGCACCAGGAGGCGGGCGGACTGGAGGCTGCTGCCGGACTTGGAGAAGGTCCAGTCGGGGTTTTTGTTTGCACCGGTCTGGTTGCCGATGCCGATGTCGCAGTTCTTGCCTTCGCTCCAGTGGTTGTAGGCGATGATGGTTTGTTTTTCGGCGGTGTTGTGGATTTGCATGGAGCCGTAGCCGGGCGAGCGTCCGGTGCTCATGCCGTCGCCGAAATCATAAAGCTGGTCGCTGGCGCCGGGGACCTTGGTGGCGTTGGCGCCGGAGTAGTTGCAGTCCCAGAACTCGATGTTGCCCCGCGCGAAGCTGCCGTTTTTCACACCGCGGACGTTGGAGCGCACGACGAGGTTGGTGACGTTTTGCTGGAAGCGCGCGCCCGAGTTTTTGGTGGGGACGCCTAGTTTTTTCGCATCCTGCGCAAAGGCGTCGAACGAGACGACGGCGTGAGTGTCCCTGTCGTTATGGTCGGTGAGGGAAAGGAAGTAGGCGACGCGCTTGATTTTTTTGCCGGCAAACTTGGCGGCGTTGTTGACATTGTAGGTGACTTCGTGGCCCTTGGAGGCGAGAGGGTTGAGGTCGTAGAGAACTTGGAAGCCCTTGGCGTCGTCGCCGAGTTTTGCGATTTCGGCGGGCAGGGGGATTTCGCCATGTGTGAATGCGCCGACTTGAAGGCCGGTGGCTGCGTCGCGGAGGTTGGGCTCGGCGGTGCCGGACCAAGCGTAGCGGACGGCGGCGGGCTGCGTGACGCCCTCGGCGCGAACGGTGACGGTGTTGTCCTTGATCGTGGCGCCGGCCTTGTGCCAGCCGGAGGCGTCGGCGATTTCAAACCAGTCGGGCGCGGCGTTGTCGCGTGTGGCGAGCTTGGCGGTGTTGCCAAAGGTGATGACGGCGGAGTCGCGCTCGAAGCGGATTTCCGACGGCGCCGGCGAGTCGCATTTCACTTGGGTGATGCCGTAGGTTTTGTTGAGGGCGAGGAGGGCGAGGCGCGCGCCGACGGTGAGTTTGTTTCTCGGGTGGATGTCCTGAATGTTGCCAATGTCGTTGATGATGGCGATGCCGGAGTGTTTGTCGTCGCGGGCGAAGCGCTCTTGGGCGGCCCAGATTTTGGGCAGGGTGACGGTGTCGTTGTATTTGTAGGGGGCGAGCTGGACAATGTGCAGGGGCATCGCGGGGTTTTCAAACTCCGCGCGCCAGGATGCGATGAGGGCATTGAGTTTGTCGTAATAGAGGGCGCCGTCGGCGCGGTTGGCCTCGCCCTGATACCAGATGGCGCCCTGGACGGCGAAGGGGACAAAGGGAGCGATCATGGCGTTGTAGAGGACGGTGGGGTTTTGATGGCGGCTGGCCATGTCGGTGCTCAAGGGGCGAAGCGCCTTGGGAAACTCGGGCGGCGGCGCGATGACTTTGCCGGCGGCGGTGGCGGCGCGCGCGGTGGCGAGCCAGGATTCCTGCGCGGCGATGGCCTTCGCGGTGAGGGTTTTGTTGGCCTCGGTGCCGGGCTGGACCGATTGCACGCGGGTGTTTATTTCGGCGAGCGCGGGGACGGCGGCGAAACCGGCGGGGCTGGTCCACGGCTCGATGCGCGTGCCGCCCCAACTGGTGTTGATGAGACCGACGGGGATGTTGTTCTTGAAGGCGTTCAGGAGGGCGCGTCCGAAGTAGTAGCCGACGGCGGAAAACTTCGGCGTGGTTTCGGGCGCGGCGGCGGCCCAGGCCCAGGAGTTTTCGAGGGGGATGTCGTCGCGAGGCGTGTCGCTCCAGGTTTTCTTGACGTGGAAGAGGCGGAGGTTGGGGTGGCTGGATTCGGCGATGGCGTCGGCGCCGTTCTCCGACTTCTGGAGCGTCCATTCCATGTTGGACTGGCCGGAGCAAATCCACACGACGCCGACGAGCACGTTGTTGAAACGCAGGGTGTTTTTGCCGGCGATGGTGAGTTCGCGGGGCGTGGGTTTCGGGTCGGCATGAAGCGGGTCGAGGTTCACGCGCCACTTGCCGTCGGCGCCGGCCACGGCGGACTTGGTCTGGTCGGCAAAGGTGACGGTGACTTTTTCACCGGGCGCGGCGCTGCCCCAAACGGGAACGGGACGGCCAAGCTGGATCACCATGTTGTCGCCGAAAATGGCGGGAACCTTCACATCGGCGTTGAGCGCGATGCCGGCGCCGGCAAATACGAGCGCCAAAAGGAAGGCGCGGAGGTTGCGAAATGGACGGGCGTATGTTTCTAAATCCATGATATTGTGATTTGTGTTTTTGGGTGACAGAATGAAGACTCCAACCGTTTGGCAGGCGGATTGCGAGATTGTCTTTCACAGGGGAAGGAAAATACCGGCGGATGATGAAGCAACCTTCACCGCTCTCGACGCGACTGGCGCGCACGTCCTACAGGCCAAGCTCCGGCTCTGTCGCACTCATGCGAACCTTCCCGTCGGCAAACTCCGCGACCACCGGCTGGCCGGCATTCACTTCCGCGCGGCGCGCAAGCGGCCGTCCCGCCTCATCGCGCATGATCACGAAACCGCGATTCAACACCGACCGGGGACTCGCCGCCTGCAAGCGCTTCCAGAGACCGAGCAACTGTTGCGATGCCATCTGCACACGCGTTTCCGGCGAGCGCGCCGCAAAGGTCGATCTCGCGGCGGTGAGTTGCTGCCGCTTCAACAATGTCGCGTGCTGAAACGCGGACGCGAGCCGTCCGGCCATGTCATCAAGCCGCAAATGTCCCTGCTCGATCCGGGCCGACGGCGAAAGCAGCCGCAAGTGCGCGCGAAGACTGTCGAGTTGATCGCGCGCGCGTTCGATGCGTTCGCCCAACAATTTTCCGAGTGTTTCTCCCGCTCGCGTCATGCGCTCCACGCAATGCACAAACTGGCTCGAAATCAGTTCCGCCGCGCCGCTCGGTGTTTCCGCGCGCAAATCCGCCGCGAAATCGCACAGCGTAAAATCAATCTCGTGCCCCACCGCCGAAATGACCGGCACCCGGCAGGCCGCGACCGCGCGAACAAGCGCCTCCTCGTTGAACGCCCACAAATCCTCCAGGCTTCCGCCGCCGCGGCCGATCACGAGCAAGTCAAAAATCCCCAGAGATTCGGCGGCGCGCAGCATCGCGGCCATTTCCTCCGCCGCGCCCTCGCCCTGCACTTTCGCAGGCAGCACGACAAGCCAGCCGCGCCAGCCGCGCCTCTTGAGAATTCGGATGAAATCCTGCACCGCCGCGCCCGTTGGCGAAGTCACAAAACCAATCGTCGCCGGCATCGGCGGAATGGCAGTCTTGCGCGCATTGTCGAAAAGCCCCTCGTCGGCGAGCCGCCGCTTGAGCGCCTCGAACTCCCGCTGCAACCGCCCCACCCCGTCCTCGACCACCGCGCGCACGATAATCTGATACTGTCCGCGCGCCTCGTAAACGCTCACCTGCCCGAACACGAGCACCTGCAATCCATCGCGCAACGCGACCGACTGGCGTGCCGCGTCACCGCGAAAAAGCACCGCGGCAACCTGCGCCCCCGCGTCTTTCAGGACGAAATACACATGGCCGCTTGCCTGCGCGCGCAAATTGGAAATCTCCCCGCGCACCCAGCACGGGCGGATTGATTGCGCGAGCGTGTCCTTCACGCGGCGTGTGAATTCCGTCACACTAAACGCGCGCTGGGTTTCGTCCGCAGACGGATTGCCGTCCTCGCCCCCGCGCCGTCCGAACAAGCCCCCGGCACCCTCGTCACTCATGATTGCCGCCTTCCCCGGCATCAACGGACTTGTCGCTTTTCATCGCCGCTTTTTTGGTGATCCGCCTGCGCACGATACGGGTGGCGACGATCAGCAAGGCAATAAAAACCACGGCGACAAAAATCCCCTTGAAGGAGCCGCTTTCCTTGAAGGTGTCGAAATTTTTCCCGAGAAAAATCATGGCAAAGGCCCACCCGTATTGGCCTAGAAACGAGACGACCATGTAGGGCAAAAAGCGCACTTTCGCGAGCCCCAGAATGTAGGATTGTATGACATACGGCGGCCCCGGAACAACACGGAGAAACAAACACGCCGTGATGTGCTCGTCACTCGGAATCACGGGCAGTTTGTAGCCGAGTTTTTTGACCAGCCGCTCAATCACGGGGCGCATCGCATACCGGGCCAGCCAGTAGGAAATCGCATTGGCGCACATCAGGCTCAGCGCGGCAAAAAGACTTGTCCAGAAAATGCCCAGCTTGGGAACGAACACCAAGCCGGCGGTAATGTTAAAAAGCGATATGGGCATGCCAATCGCGGGGCCAATTCCATACGCGGCAAAAAACCAACCGCTGCCGGCGGCGCCAATCGTCTCCACAAAATCAGCAAGGAGGGCGCCCGTTTGCTGCATCAGCACTTTTACCTGCGGCCAGAACCCGACAGCCAATGCGCCACCGACCAAGGCGCACGCAAAAAACGCAATGATGAGTTCGCGTTTATAGCGCTTGTGCAAAGGCTTCGGCTGGGAATCGGTATTGTCGGACATTGGTTGGAAATGCGTAAAAAGTCTTGGTAAAAAAGCCAAGCAACCACCCCGGCATCCCCGTGGCAAGTGGGTTTATGAAAAGGGCTGAAAGACTGAAAGGCCGAAGGGCTGAAAGATTGAAAATGCGGAAGTCGGAAAGTCAGAAACCTGAGGACCGAATTTCAGAATCCCGCCTTTTTGGCCAGCTCGGGCAAATCCGCACACACTTCGGTCGCGCCCGCCTCGCGCAATGCCTCCGCCGTGTGCGTGCCGGTTGTCACGCAATAACACGGGAAGCCGCCGTTCACACCCGTCTGCGCGTCATAGATCGAATCGCCGATCAGGCACACGCCTTGCACGCCGCCCGCCTTGCCCACGCGCGCGGCATCGTCGGGCTTTCCGAGCGTGTTGAGCGCGTGCGCGGCGAATTCGTTTTGCGGCTTGAGCCACGGAGTGTCCGCCGCGCCGAAAATCCCGTCGAGCAAATGCGCCACGCCCAGATGCTCGCACACCTTGCGCGACGAAGGACCGTGCTTGTTGGTCAGCACCGCGCAACAAACACCGGCGCGATTCAACGCCTCAAGCAATTCGCGCGCGCCCGGCAGCAAACGCACGCCGTCGAGCATGTTTTTGTCCCAAAATTCCTTGTAAACCGGCAGCGCCTGCGAAACCAAATCCGGCCTGTCGTCCGCAAAAATCCGCGTCACCGCAACATCCACACCCGCGCCCACCGCGCGGTGCACCTCGTCCATCGACGGCTCGCTCAAGCCAAAATGCCGCCGCGTGTGACAATGCGCGCGGTGGATCGCATCAAAATGATCCAGCAGCGTGCCGTCCAAATCGAAAAAAATTGTGTGAAAACGCATCATGTCGCCTGACAGCATTATGAATCGCATCCGCCGAGAACAGATGAAAGTGCGCCCTTTTTTCACCAACCAGCCTGTCCCGCCAGTTGGACAAGGCTTCGATGGGGTTGCGAAAAAATTTCGCTATCTCCGTTTCGCCCCCGGCCTTTTCCACGCGGGTCCCTGTTTGCGGGCGTCGAAAAAATACGACCGCTGTTTCAATTTTTCCTCCGGCGTGCGCGCCACGTAGGCGGGCGTGCCGGTGTAAGGATCGAAACCGCTGTAATAAATCGCCGAGTCGAGCGTCATCGGCGTCGGCGTGAAATCCTGCACCTGCTCCAGGCGAAAACCCAGCCGCTTCAAATCGCCTTGCAGCGCGCGCATGTCGCGCTCCTCGCAATACGGCAGGCTCGAAATAAAATACGGCACCAATTGCTCGCGCAATCCCTCGCGCTCGTTGAGCTCGTCGAACGCCGCCTTGAAAACCTCGAACAACTTGAACGACGGTTTTCGAATGTGGCCGAGCACCTGCGGCGCGCTGTGCTCCGGCGCGACTTTCAGGCGTCCCGACACATGATGCCGCACCAGTTGCCCGAAATACTCCCCGCCGTCCTTCGAGCGGAATCCGTTTTCATCGAGAAAAATATCGTAGCGAATCCCGCTGCCCACAAACGCGCGCTTCACCTTTGGATGCTCGAGCACCTTGCGATAGAGCGCGGTCAGGCGCGACAAATCCGTGTTCAAATTGCGGCACACGCGCGGATGCAGGCACGACGCGCGACGGCATTGCGCGCAAATCGACTCGTCCTTCCCGCGCAATCCATACATGTTTGCCGACGGCCCGCCAAGATCGCTGATGTTACCCGCGAAATCGGGCATCCGCGCGACATTTTCCACCTCGCGCAAAATCGACGCCTCCGTGCGCTCCGAAATAAATTTCCCCTGATGCGCCGAAATCGTGCAAAAACTGCATCCGCCAAAACACCCGCGGTGCATTGTGATCGAATGCCTGATCATCTCGTAAGCGGGGATGCGTTTCCCGCGATAACGCGGATGAGGCAGCCGAGTGTAAGGCAGGTCGAACGATGCGTCCGTCTCCGCCGTTGTCAGGCTCGGCCAGGGCGGATTCGCCACGATCGCGCGCTCATCGCCGCCCCCCATCGGTTCGACAATCGTTGCCGCGCGCACGCGATTCGACTCCTCCTCGATCACACGAAAATTCTCCGCGAACTTGCGCCGGTTCGCCACGCATTCCGCAAACGAATGGAGTGCGCGGATCTCAGTGGCGCTGGACTCCTGCTCGCAATTCATTCCGCGCTCCACCCGCGCCGTCTGCCGGACATCCCGCAACTCCCCCGCCCGCTCGCCCCGCGCGAGCCGCTCCGCGATTTCCACAATCGGTTTCTCGCCCAGCCCATACACGAGCAAATCCGCGCCGCTTTCCATCAGCACCCCCGGCTTCAGCGCATCCGCCCAATAATCATAATGCGCAAACCTTCGCAGCGACGCCTCGATTCCACCGAGCACCACGGGCACATCCGGCCAAAGTTGTTTTAGAATTTTCGAATAAACAGTGACCGCGTAATCGGGCCGCTGCCCCGCGCGTCCGTCCGCCGTATAGGCATCGTCGCTGCGCAGGCGTTTGTTCGCCGTGTAGTGGTTGACCATGCTGTCCATGCAACCGCCCGACACTCCAAAAAACAAACGGGGCCGCCCCAGCTTTTTGAAGTCGCGCAAATCGTCGCGCCAGTTTGGCTGCGGCACGATCGCCACGCGATACCCGCGCGCCTCCAGCACCCGTCCGATCACCGCCGCGCCAAACGAAGGATGGTCCACATAGGCATCACCGCTGAACAAAATGACATCCGCACAATCCCATCCGCGAGAATCCATTTCCTTCCGCGAGGTCGGCAGCCACGCATCGGGCTTGAACTGCGATTGCAAATCGGGAACCCGTCGCGGTTGCTGCTGCGAATGTTGAGTGTGCGAAGTCATTGATGTTTGTCAGCCGCAACAAGGCGGGCATGCGACCAATCAAACGCAAAATGCTGCGCTTTGAGAAGCATTTATAGATTCACGCAGATGCCGGGCAAAGATGCGTAGCGACAACAGCATCCAAAAAACAATGAAACAGTGTTCGTTTTATGCGTCAAATTTGATGCGATACGTCCTAGCCGATAAAACACATCATTTTGGATGATAATTGGATGCGAAACAAGAATAAGGCAGCCAATGGTGCGGATGGGGTTGGGTTTTCAAAAAAAGCAAAAACCCTCGCATTTGATTAAAAATGCGAGGGTTTGAAATTGGCGTCCCCACGGGGATTCGAACCCCGGTTCTCACCGTGAAAGGGTGGTGTCCTAACCGGGCTAGACGATGGGGACTAATCCGGAAGAACCGCGAACGCTACGAGTCGCCTTCCTTTGCGCAAGGTTTTTTTCGAGTTTCTTTTGCCTTTGAAATTTCAGGGACGCACACGACGGACACCAAACCATGTTTTCCCGAAACCGCATTACGGACTTCTCAATGCCTCAAAATTGCATTTGTCTGTTTTCTTTTCATGAAACGCCTCGCTCCTTTTGCCCTGTTCGCAGCCTTGTTCTGTCTATTTGTCGGTCCGTTGCTCGGGGCCGTGCTGCCCGCCGCAACCACAACGGCCCCGCCTGCGGACAAATCGCCTGCGGGCACGATCTCGTCCACCATCACCACGATCACCGGAATCGCCATTTCCCCGCTGCTCGGCACAGGAGTTTACGGTGCGTATAAATACGTGCGCGCGTCGGATGAGGACCGGGCGAAACTTGCCTGGTATGCGCAGCCCGCGTTTTTTATTCCGGCGCTGCTGATCGCGCTGGCATGCGCGTTCAAGGACACGCTGGGGGCGGTTTTGCCGGCGGGATGGAAAAAACCGCTCGATATTTTGGAGACAGTTGAAAACAAGGCGTCGGGCCTCGTCGCCGCGGGTGCGGTGGTGCCGTTCACAATGGATTCGCTGCGCGGATTGGTCGCGGAATACGCGGCACCGGCCCCCGGCGCGACGGAGTCGACGGGACTGGCGATGATGAACCTGGCCGCAATCGATTTTTCATGGCTATTGAACATTCTCACGGTGCCGCTCGGCATAGCCGTTTTTGCCGTGGTGTGGATGGCGTCGCATGCAATCAACGTGCTCATTTTGCTGAGTCCGTGGGGCGCGATCGACGCGGCGTTGAAGAGCGCGCGCACCGCGCTGCTCGGGCTGATCACGGTCACGGCCACGCTGGATCCGAAGATAGCCGCGATCATGTCGGTGGCGGTGATAATCATTTCGTATTTTGTGGCGGGCTGGTCGTTCCGGTTGATGATTTTTGGAACAGCGTTCACTTGGGATTATTTCACATTCCGCAAATACCGCTTCAAGGTAAACGCCTCGGCCAACAAGGTTTTCAGCGGCGCGCATTTGGAAAAAGTGCCGCTGCGCACATTCGGACGTTTGATCAACGAACCGGAAACCGGCGGCCTGCGTTTCGCGTTCAAACCGTGGCTCGTGATGCCGGAGCGCTCGGTCGAGGTGAAGTTGAAGGAGCCGTTTGTGGGCAGGGGCCTGTTTTTCTCAAGCGTGCGCGACGGCGAATACACCCTGTTCTTGCTGCCGCCGCGTTATCGCGGGCACGAGGAGGAAGTCGTGAAAACCTACAACCTTTCGGGCGGCGTGAAGGACGCGGGGCTCCTCAAGGCGTGGAGCTCGATGCGGGAGCTGTTCGGCGGAAGCGCGACAAAGACACAAGTCACCTAATGGCCGCCGCAGACGGGCTCCGGTTTTTCACCAGACATCCAGCACGGCGTGCGTCACGCCGCTTGCCAGCGAGGAGGCCAGCAACGGCATCGCGTTGTATTCGGCCTGCAGCTGGTCGCTTTGGCGCGCGTCAAAAGTGGGCGTGGTAAAAATCTGCCTCGTGGATGAAACCGGGCGTTTTTCAAAATACACCTTGCCGTCATTTGCACCCTGAAGCGTGCATACGGCGAGAACCGTGAGGTCGAACTTGCGGGCGAGCCCGGAATCGTCGGCGCGCGACGTGGTCATGTTGCGCGTGTAGCGCTCGAGCGTGACTGTGAGCGTGACATCGGCGGCGGCGGCCGAGTTGACGACCGCGAGGCGTCCATCACGCACAAAGCTTTCCCGCAGTTGCGCGGAAAAAATCGCGGCGCCTTGGGGAATGTTCGCGGCATTTTCGACGGGCGCGATGTAGATCGTGCGAAAAGGCAGCTTGCCGCCGGAACCAAGTTGATAATGCGAACAGGACACAAAAAACGCGCCGCAGCACAGCATGAGCGCGACCGAAAAAAAACGTGGTAAAAAATTACGCATGGAAAACACGAGTGTCCGTGATTTTTCCGATGCACGGGCAAAAGACAACAACCTTATCCCGGCTGCCCGGGGAAGCCGCGACGATCCGGCGCGGCGCATTTTACGTCCCTCAACAGTTAAGATTTTGCGTGTCAGCGCATGGGTTTCACGCTTTCATTGTCGTTTTTCCATCCATGCTCGATCCAAAACTGCTTCGTGAATCGCCCGACACCGTGCGCGCGGCGATTGCCAAAAAACATCTTCAAGTCGATCTCGACGCCGTCATCGCGCTCGACAACGCGTGGCGCGCGCTCTTGCAGGAAACCGAGGCGCTGCGCTCCAAGCAAAAGGCCGCGAACGGCGAAATGGTCAAACTGCCGAAAGGCTCGCCCGAGTTCATCGCGAAAGTTGCCGAGATGAAGGCGGTGTCCGCGCAAGTGAAGGAAAAGGAGGCCGCGCTTAAGGACGCCGAGGAGAAGTGCCGCGCCGCCATGCTCTCGCTGCCAAACATCCCGCACGAAAGCGTGCCCGAGGGCGCGACGCCGGAGCAGAACGTCGTTTTTTCGACGCACGGTGACATCGCCGCGCTCGTTTCGCAGCACGCCAAACCGCACTACGAAATCGACGGTTTCAACAAGCTCTTCGACTTTGATCGCGGCGCGAAAGTGACCGGCGCGGGTTTTCCGTTCTACGTCGGCGACGGCGCGAAGATCGTGCGCGCGCTGCTCCAGTTCTTCCTCGATGAGGACACGAAGGCCGGCTACACGGAGGTCAATCCGCCCATCTTCGTCAACGAGGCCAGCGCCACCGCCGTCGGCCAGCTCCCCGACAAGGAGGGCATGATGTATGAGACGATCCCCGACCGTTTTTACGCGATTCCCACGGCCGAGACTCCGCTCACCAATTTCTTCCGCGACGAAATCATCGACGAGGCCGCGCTGCCGGTCTGCCGCTGCGCCTACACGCCGTGCTTCCGCCGCGAGGCCGGCAGCTATGGCAAGGACGTGCGCGGACTCAACCGCCTGCACCAGTTCGACAAGGTCGAGCTGCTCAAATGGGTGCATCCGTCAAAAAGCTACGAGGAGCACGACAAGCTCCGCGACGACGCCGAGCGCCTATTGCAAAAACTCGAGCTCCCCTATCGCGTGCTCCTGATGTGCGGCGGCGACCTCGGATTTTCGCAGTCGAAAAAATACGACCTCGAAGTCTGGTCGGGCGGGCAAAAACGCTGGCTCGAAGTTTCGAGCTGCTCAAATTTCGAGTCGTTCCAGGCGCGTCGCGCGCAAATCCGTTTCCGCGGCAAGGACGGCAAGCCCGAGCTCGTCCACACGCTCAACGGCTCCGGCCTCGCGATCCCTCGCGTGCTCTCGGCGCTCTTGGAAAACAACCTGCAGGCCGACGGCCGCGTGAAAATCCCCTCCGCGCTCGCACCGTATTTCGGCAAGGAATATTTGTCGTTCGCGTGATCGTTTTGCAAGGGCGCCGATTGCGGCGCCCCGCGACATCAAATCTCAACACGCTGTTTCGCCTTGGCCTCCTGCCGGCGGAAAAACAGCGCCGTGCCACCCACCGCGCCGACGCACACACAACGACCCTCGTCGGCGATTTGTTCGCATAGTTCGGCGCGCACGTCGCGGTCTTTTTCGAGCAGCCGCACCTTGATCAGCTCGTGCGCGTTGAGCGCGCGCTGCAGCTCCAATAAAAATTCGCGGGTGATTCCGGATTTGCCGAGCTTGAGCACCGGCTCGAGCGTCTGCCCGATGCCGCGAAGCTTTTTTCTCTGCGCGCCCGTGAGTGGAAAGTCATACATGGTTTCGAAGAAATTTTCTGAAATAGAATCAGTCGAAAAAATTGATTGGCAATTCGCGAAATGCGCCCGGCTCAATGCCGTCCAAGTCGAGCGGGCCGAACTTTTCGCGATGCAGCGCGAGCACCTCGCTGCCCTGGCTCGCCAGCATCCGGCGCACCTGGTGGTAACGCCCCTCGGTGAGCGTCAGCTCCGCCGTATTCGGATTTAGGATACGCAACTGGGCGGGCAGGCATGGCTGCTTTTCGCCGTCAAGCACGAGCGAGCCCGATGCAAACAACCCGACTGCCTCCGGCGGAACCGGGTTCGCGACAGTCGCGCGATAAACTTTCGGCACCTTGTGCTTTGGCGACGTGAGCCGGTGCACGAGCGCGGTTTGATCGGTCAGCAGAATCAAGCCGCTGGTGTCCTTGTCGAGCCGCCCGACACTCGTCACCTGCGGATTGCGCGCGCGCCAGCGCGGGGGCAACAGTGAATAGACATTCGGGCCCTCGCGCGGATCGTGCGAGCACACAAGGCCGGTGGGCTTGTTGAGCACGACAAGAATCCCCTCGGGATGATCCAGCGGCGCGCCATCAACGAGCACATTTGCCGGGTCAACTTTTGCAGAGGTGTCGCGCAACACCCCGTCCGAATCGCGCAGCGTCACCGCGTGCGTTTTCAGAAACAGTCGCGCCTCGCTGCGCGAGCAGTAACCGAGGCTGGCAAGAATTTGGTCGAGTCGACGGCGCATGGCGGGTGATATTTTTTAAAAAGATGTAAACAAAACGCCGAGGCTGACAACGATTGTTGCGCGCCGGGCCGTTGCAATTTGATTATTCTTTTTTGATGAGCCACTCTCCGCCAACTTTCCAGAGCCCAAACCAAAACATGCCGACATTATGATTCCAATGACGCCCGACCAACCATGAAAATCAGACTCCATATTTGGATTTTCCTGCTCCTCGCTATGACCAGCAACGCCGAACAACCCCAGCCGCCAATCAAAACCAACCCGCTCACCCCCGAGGAGGCGCGGGTGATTCTCAACAAGGGCACGGAGCAGGCGTTCAGCGGCAAATATTACAAGTTCGGCGACAAGGGCGTTTACACCTGCAAACATTGCGACGCGATCCTGTTCCGCTCGTCCGACAAGTTTGACTCCGAATGCGGCTGGCCGAGTTTCGACAACGACATCCCCGGAGCCGTGAAAAAAACTCCCGACGCCGACGGCAGGCGCACGGAAATCGTCTGCAATCGTTGCGGCGGCCACCTCGGCCACGTTTTTCACGGCGAGCGTTTTACGGAAAAAAACACGCGCTACTGCGTCAACTCGATCTCGCTCAATTTTGTGCCGTCATCGAAAATGAAAGTTGAGAAGGCCTATTTTGCCGCCGGGTGTTTTTGGGGCGTTGAGTATTATCTGGAAAGGGCAAAGGGCGTGGTCGCGACAACCGTCGGCTACATGGGCGGAATGACCAAGAATCCAACCTACAGGCAAGTGAGTGCCGGCGGCACCGGTCACATCGAAACGGTCGAGGTTGTTTACGATCCGCTGCAAACCGATTTCGAGTCGCTCGCCCGCCTCTTCTTCGAGATCCACGATCCCACGCAAACAGACCGGCAGGGGCCCGACATCGGCGAGCAATACCGCGGCGCGATTTTTTATCTCAACGACGGGCAAAAAAACACCGCGGAAAAATTGATCCGCCTCCTGAGGAACAAGGGCCTGAACGTCGTGACCAAACTGGAGGCCGCGCCAACATTCTGGAAGGCGGAGGATTATCACCAGCAATACTACGACAACAACGGCAAACAACCCTACTGCCACGCCTACACAAAACGCTTTTGAAAAACGGCCGCGCCACATTGTAAACAGGTCAAAAAGCGTTAACTTTTTTTATTTAATTTTCGCAAGCACGACATGGATCAGTCCCACATAACCTCCACCAACGCCCCCGACGCGGCGCCCCGCGCATGCGCGTCGGCCTTTGACCTTGATTTGGTGCGCAAGTATTCCCATGTCGCGGCCCCCCGTTACACATCCTATCCGCCCGCAACCAAATTTTCAGAGGACCTGGCCTTGCTGCGCGCCGGGGACGCGATCGCCGAGGACAACAATCCCGCCGCGGACGCCGAAGGCGGGCAGCCGCTCTCGCTGTATTTTCACCTGCCGTTTTGCGAGTCGCGCTGCTGGTATTGCGGATGCACGGCGGTGATCACGCGCGACCAAGGCGCGGCGGACGCCTACCTGGACGACCTCGCGCGCGAACTGGAACTGGTCACGAGCAAAATCGACCGTCGGCGCAAGGTCGCGCAACTGCACCTCGGCGGCGGCTCGCCCACCTTTTTCACGCCCGACCAACTGCGACGCCTGAACGGCCTCGTGCGCGCGCACTTCGCCTATGCGCCGGATGCCGAGGTGAGCGTTGAAATTGATCCGCGCAAATTTTCGCAAGAGCATGTGCACGCGCTGCGCGAAATGGGCGCGACGCGCGCCTCGCTCGGCATACAAGACACCAACCGCCGCGTTCAGCTCGCGATCCACCGCTACCAGCCAAACACCCTGAACCGGCAGGCCGTCGCATGGCTGCGCGAGCAGGGTTTCACATCGATCAACTTCGACCTGATCTACGGGCTGCCGTTGCAAACCGCCGCATCCTTCGAGCGCACGCTGGACGATGTGCTCGCGCTTTCGCCCGACCGATTCTCGATCTTCAGTTACGCGCACATCCCCTGGATAAAACCCGCGCAACGCATTTTCGAGGACCGCGGGCAGCTTCCCGGAGCCGAGGAAAAACTGGCCATGTTTGCGCTCGCGCACAAGCAGCTCACCGGCGCCGGTTTTGTGGACATCGGGCTGGATCATTTTGCAAAACCCGACGACGAACTCGCCGCGGCGCTGCGCAACGGCACGCTGCAACGCAATTTTCAAGGCTACAGCACGAAGGCCGGAACATCGCTCTATGCGTTCGGCATGTCGGCGATTTCGCAAACCCGCACCGCATACTGGCAAAACACAAAGGACCTCGCCGCCTACCGCTCGATTCTCGCCGGCGGACGCCTGCCGGTGGCGCGCGCCCTGTGCCTCAGTGCCGAGGACCAGCGCCGTCGCACGATCATCATGCGCATCATGTGCAACCGCCAAATCGACTTCGCCTCGATGTCGGCGGAGCTGGGCGTTGACTTTGCGCAAACCTACGCCTGCGAACTCGCCTCGATGTCGGATTTGGTAGCCGATGGAATCGTGCGACTGACCTCCGACAAATTGGAAATCACACCAGTGGGCGTTCCGCTGCTGCGCCTGGCCGCCATGCGTTTCGACACCACGCTTGCCAAGCCGGCCGGCCCGGACGACTCCGCCCCGCCAATGCACGCGCGGGTAATCTGACGCAGAATTTTTTACACGCTGGCTGGCGTTGGGGCACCCTTGTTTGCATGGAGTGCAAAACGCCTGCCGCAAAAACGCCGGTTTGCCTTCTCCCAAAAAACGCTTAATTTTCCCGCATCATGAACCTCAAGACACTCATCGACGAAACGGCCAATCGTGCGGATGAAACGCTCGATGGTTGCACGAACCCATCGGAAGCCCGTTCGATCTTGCTCGAATTGCTCGCAGCCGAGCATCCGGAACTTCAGCAAGCCGACCTCCGAAAAATCGCCGAACAGGTCACTGTGATTCTCACCAACGAAGGATTCTTCGAAAGCGGCCCCGGCAGCGGCGGATGGGGAAGCAGCGACGATGACGACGAAAGCGACGGTTTGGCCGAGGACGAATAATATTCGGAACCCGGTTCCCCATAAAAAAGTTTGCAGCAAACGCACTTGGATCCTCTTGCGGCGCACTCATTTTCGCGACACCCCGCATTTCATCCTTTAACCCTGCGCGTGGACGCTCATTTTTGACGGTTCCGAAATGAGAATCCGTTTTTCCCAGCGCATCCTGTTCACCGCATTCGCACTTTTCCTGTTCGCCGCATCGCAACCGGCACTCCACGCCGCGCCCAAAAAATCAGCCAAGCCCGCCGCCGCGCCGGCCGTTTACAAGGGTGCCATCACCATCAATGTGCAGGACGGCTCCGTGCTCTTCGAGGATAACGCCGATATTATCAACCCGCCCGCCAGCATCACGAAACTGATGACCTTTCTTGTCGTGCATGACGCAATCAAGGCCGGCCAAATCTCGCTCGACACACCCGTCACCGTCACCGCCGAGGACAGCCGGCTCGGAGGCACGCAAGTCTGGCTCAAGGAAAAGGAGGTCTTCCCCGTCGAGGAACTGCTCTACGCACTCATGATTCACTCCGCCAACGACTGCGCAAATGCCCTTGCGCGCGCCACGGCCGGCTCGCGCGCCGCGTTTGTCGAGCGCATGAACATACGCGCCCGCCAGCTCGGCATGACAAACACCACCTTCGTCACTCCCCACGGCCTTCCGCCGGCCAGCCGCAAAATCAGTGAGGGAGACCTCTCCACCCCGCGCGATATCGCCCTGCTCTCCCGCCATCTCATCGCCCACACCGATATCCTCAAATACACCTCGGTGCGGTTGCGCAAATTCGGCGTGAATACGCGTCCGCAAAAATCACAAACCGACATGGTCAATCACAACAAGCTCCTCGGCAAAGTCCCGGGGGTGGACGGGCTCAAAACCGGATTCACCAACGGCGCCGGGTTCTGCCTCTCCGCCACCGCCGAGCGCGACGGACGCCGCGTGATAGTCGTTTCCATGGGCACGCCAAACCGCGTTGCGCGCGACGCGAAAATCGCCGAGCTCATCGAATCCGCCTTCGCCAAACTTTCCGAAATCCCCCTCTCGCCCGTTTCGGCCATCGCGGCGCCATCGCCTGTCGCGCCGACACCCGAGCCGCAATCCGCCCCCGCCCCGGCGCCCGTCACCGAGCCCGCGCAACCCGACGACATCCCGAGAATCGTCTTCCCTCGCCGGGCGGCTCCGGCAAGTCGCGCAAAAAATAACACGCGCGCCACCATTACAGGCTCGCCACACTCCGCATTCCGCATTCCACATTCCGCATTCAATTATGTTTATCGACGAATGTGTAATCAAAGCCCAAGCCGGTGACGGCGGACGCGGCTGCATCAGCTTCCGCCGCGAAAAATACGAACCCTGGGGCGGCCCCAACGGCGGCGACGGCGGGCGCGGCGGCGACATCGTGCTCCTCGGCGATGTGAACACCAACAATCTCATCGACTACAAATACAAGCCCCACTGGAAGGGCGAGCGCGGCGAGCACGGCATGGGCTCCGACTGCAACGGACGCGAAGGCCGCTCCGCCATTTTGAAAATGCCGCTCGGCACCGTCGTCATCAACGAGGAGACCGGCAAGGCCGTCGCCGAGATCGTGCACGAAGGCGAGCGCATCGTGCTTTGCAAGGGCGGCAACGGCGGCTGGGGCAACACCCGTTTCAAAAGCTCCACCAACCGCGCCCCCAAGCGCGCCAACCCCGGCGCGCCCGGCGAGGGCGGCACGTTCCGGCTTGTCCTCAAAAGCATCGCCGACATCGGCCTTGTTGGATTTCCCAACGCCGGCAAATCCTCGCTCACGAGCAAAATCACCAAGGCGCACCCCAAGACCGCCGCGTATCCTTTCACAACGCTGCACCCGCAGATCGGCGTCATCGAATACAACGACCTGAAAACGCAGGACCGCCTGCTCATCGCCGACGTGCCCGGCCTCATCGAGGGCGCGAGCGAAAACCGCGGCCTCGGTCATCGCTTCCTGCGCCACATCGAGCGCTGCACGCTGCTCATGTTCCTGATCGACATGGCGGGCACCGACGCCCGCGACCCGCGCGACGACTACGCCACGCTCCTCAAGGAACTAAAGCTCTACGATCCGGCGCTTGCGAAAAAAGCGCGCATTGTCGTCGCCAACAAAATGGACATCCCCGAGGCCGAAAAGAACCTGAAGAAGTTCAAGACCCGGCACAAAGTGGACATCCTGAAAATCTCCTGCCTGACCGGCGACGGCTTGGACAAGTTGAAGAAGGAACTCCTCAAGCGCGTCCGCAAGGCCAAGCCAAGTGGCAAATGAACCGCAAGCCACGGCGGGATGTTGCGTAAGCGCCAACCTCACCAAACCTGATTTTCAAAAAACACCCATTACGGCATAATGGGCGGGATTGATGCGGGAGGACCGGATATGGATTTCGCCCAAGCAAAACGGGCAAATCCCGCGGGCTTCTTGACCGTGCGAAGAAAAACGATTCCTTTGACGCGCATGTCACCCAAATTACCTCTGATTCAAACGACGCTTGGCGTGTGCGCTTTTGCGGCGAGTGCCGTGTCAATTCCCGCGGCATCCCAACCGAAAAATATCGTTTTGATGCTTGTTGACGACCTCGGCTGGGGCGACACCGGGCCTTATGGCGGGAGATTTGCGGAGACGCCAAATTTCGACCGTCTTGCCAAGGAAGGAATGCGATTCACCAACGCCTACGCGCCCGCGCCGATTTGCTCGGCAACCCGCGCCGCCATCATGACGGGAAAATCCCCGGCACGGTTGAATTTCGAATTTGTTATTCAGGCGCGCGGTTCCAAGCCGCCGCCCGGCACCGTTTTGAGGCAACCCGATTTCCCTCGTTTTCTTGATCCGGCGGAAACCAGCATGGGCGATGTGATGGGGGCTGCCGGTTATGTCACCGGATATTTTGGAAAGTGGCATCTTTCGGAGCACGGGGTTCCCGGAAACGAACGCTATCTCGGCTACGGCAGCCAGGGGCCGGACAAACAAGGTTTTGTCCATGTAAACGAGGAGCGAGGCAGCCATCCCTACAGTTACCCGAAAGGAAAAAAGAACCGTCCGGGATACGGCGATTTTAAGGAGGGCGAGTTCGCGCCCGACCTTCTTACCGACAGGATGATCGATTTTTTGAGAGCGCACCGGGATGAAAAATTCTTTCTCTGCCTTTCGCATTATTATGTGCACGCCCCCATTCACACCCGCTGCGAATGGTTGATTAAAAAATACAAGGCCAAGGCCGCCCGCATGGGTTTGCAGATGGACAAGGAACACATCGAGTATGCCGCTTTTGTGGAAACGATGGATCATCTTGTCGGGCGCGTGCTGGACGAGATGGACTCGCTTGGCCTGGCACAAAACACCCTGTTCGTCCTGATGTCCGACAATGGCGGCGATCCCCGTTTTGCCGACAATGGCGGATTGCGCGGCGGCAAGTGGACGCTCTACGAGGGCGGCACCCGAGTGCCGTTGATGGCTCGCTGGCCCGGAATAATCGACGCAGGCTCCGTCAACGACACACCCGTGATCGGCACCGATTTTATGGCGACATTTTGCGAGGCCTTGGGCGTTAAAAAACCGGCGAGCGCGGTGGACAGCATGAGCTTCCTGCCCCTTCTCACCGGCAAGGCAAAGGCCCTGCCGAGGGACACACTGACATGGCATTTCCCCTTCTATCACCCGCGGGTCACCGGAACCAAGCCGATCTCCTCCATCAGAAAAGGAGACCTGAAACTCATTTATTTCTACGAGGATGATCGCCTTGAACTTTTTGACCTCAAAAACGATCCCCTCGAAAAGAATGATCTGTCGTCCCTCAAAACACAAATTGCCGCCAACATGAAAAAAACACTGCTCGACACGCTCAACGCGCAAGGCGCGCGGTTTCCGACGAAGCGCGAGTAGGCGAAGTTGAGCCGTCCTCGTCTCCGTTCGCGTTGCGGCAAGAGTATGTCCGGTTTATTTTTTGCTCAAAATGCGACTGAAAAAACCAAAACGGCAGCCCTGAGCAGGGCTGCCGTTTTGGTTTTAATATGTATTTCGATCAAACTTTCGAACCACGCTCAGCGTTTCAGGTTGGCGCAAAACGCGGCCAGGCGCTCAACGCCTTTCTTGATCATCTCGTCGCTCGTCGCGTAGCTGAGACGCAGGTAACCCTCCGCGCCGAACGCGCTGCCAAACACCGCCGCGACCTTTTGCTGTTCGAGCAGTTTTTCGCAGAATTCAGCCGAGGAAAGGCCGAACTTGCTGATGTTCGGGAACAGATAAAACGCGCCTTGCGCAAGCAGGCACGAAATGCCGGGGATTTTGTTTATCTCGGCGTGCAGGTATTTGCGGCGGCGATCAAATGCCGCCATCATCGCCTCAACGGCCGCCTTCGTTTTTTCCTTTTCGGTGAGCGCCGCAAGCGCGCCGTATTGGGCGAAGGTCGTGGCGTTCGAGCTTGTCTGGCTTTGGATTTCCGCAACGGCCTTGGCAATTGGCGCGGGCGCGACAAGCGTGCCAAGGCGCCAGCCCGTCATCGAGTAGGTTTTTGAAAATCCGGACACCGTGATCGTGCGCGCAGCGGCTTCCGCCGAGAAGGTCGCGGGCGACACATGCTTGGCGCCGTCGTAGATGAGATGCTCGTAGATCTCGTCGGACATCACGTAGAGGTTGTGCTTGAGGGCGACGGCCATGATCGCCTCCATCTCGGCGCGAGTGTAAACGGCTCCGGTCGGATTCGAGGGAGAGTTGATGATGATGAGTTTTGTCTTCGGCGTGACGGCGGCCTCGACTTGCGCGGCGGTCAGGCGGAACCCGGTCGTGTCGTCGGCAAGCACGATCTTGGGCGTCGCGCCGGCGAGCTTGATCATTTCGGGATAGCTCACCCAATACGGCGCGGGGAGGATCACCTCGTCGCCGGGCGAGCACACGGCCATGATCGCAAGGTAGCAGGAAAATTTGCCGCCGGGCGAAACAACAACCTGCGCGGGCGTGAAGTTGAGGCCGGCGCGCGCGGCGTAGTCCGCGGCAATGGCCTCGCGAAGCGGCAGGATGCCGGGCGTGGGCGCGTATTTGGTTTTGCCGGACTTGAGCGCGGCGATGCACGCCTCCTTGATGTGCTCGGGCGTGTCAAAGTCGGGTTCGCCCGCGGCGAAACCGCAAACATCTTCGCCCGCGGCAATCATCGCCTTGGCTTTTGCGTCAACGGCGAGCGTCGGGGACGGCGCTATGTTCTGGGCCCATGTTGAGAGAGGACGTGTCGGTGTGCTCATGTGAAGTTGGTTTTGCTTGTGGAAAACGACAATCGGGGCGGACTTAAAGAGCCCGCCGCCAAAAGAGCAAGCGCGCTGTTGACCAATGACCATCGTCGGAGACGCAAAAGTGCTTTCGAACGATCATCTCCGAATAAACGCGGCCTTGGCACCGGCATGTCTTCAAAACGTGGTTAAACCCGCGTCCGCACCATCACGGCATTGCACCCGTTTCGCCGACATGCCAGACTCGCCGGACAATTTTTATTATCACATAATGTCCGATCACGCACACTCCACCCATTCCGGTCGCGCGCTGCTGGTGATTTGCACCGCGGCGTTCTTGGCACCGTTCATGGGGTCGGCGCTCAACCTCGCGCTGCCGGAGATCAGCGCGTCGCTTTCGCTTGATGCCGTCGAGCTTACCTGGCTCACAATCGCCTACCTGATTCCCACCGCGATTTTTCAGGTTCCCGCGGCGCGCATGGGCGACTTGCTCGGGCGCAAGCGCGTGTTCGTTTGGGGTGTGCTCGGGTTTTCGCTGTTCACTTTCGCATCGGGGTTTGCCCCGTCGGGAACGGTGTTGATTGCGCTCCGTTTTCTCGCCGGGATGTGCTGCGCGATGATGTTCGGCAACAACATCGCCATCCTCACCTCGGTGTTTCCGCCGCATGAGCGCGGCAAGGTGCTCGGCATCAACACGGCCATGGTCTATTCGTCGCTCGCGGCGGGTCCGTTTGTCGGCGGGCTGCTCACGCATTATTTCGGGTGGCAAAGCATTTTCTTTGTCAGCGGGGCGGTCAGCTTCGCGGTGCATATATTTGCGCGCGTCTATTTGAAGGGGGAATGGACGGTGGCGAAGGGCGAGCGGTTCGATTACGCGGGCAGCGTGCTGTATGGAATCGGGATCATGGGGTTGATCTGCGGCTTCACGCGGCTGTCATCCATCGACGGTTTTGTGTGGCTGTCAATCGGCGGCGCGGCGCTATTTGCGTTTGTATATTATGAGCGGCGCTGCGACGCGCCGTTGATCAACTTAAAACTGTTCAGCGAGAACCGCGTCTTTGCGTTTTCCTCGCTCGCCACGCTCATCAATTACGCGGCCACGTCGGCAATCGCGTTCATGCTGAGTTTATATTTGCAATATATAAAGGGAATGGACGCGCGGCACGCCGGCTTGATATTGATATCGCAAGCGTGCGTGATGGCCGTGTTCGCGCTTGTCTCAGGGCGATTGTCCGACCGTTTTTCGGCATCGCGCCTTGCCACGTTTGGCATGGCGGTAATCGTCGCCGGCCTTGTGATCATGCTGTTTTTGTCGCCGACAACACCCATCGGGGTCATCATCGGCAGTCTGTTTTTGCTCGGCCTCGGGTTCGGCCTGTTTTCCTCGCCAAACACAAACGTCATAATGGGCTCGGTGGACAAGAAACACTACGGCCAGGCCTCCGCCACAACCGGCACGATGCGTCTGACCGGCCAGGCCTTCAGCATGGGCATCGCGGGAATGGTGATCGCGCTAAAAATCGGCAACAGGCAAATCACACCGGAGATTTTCCCCCAGTTCATGCAAAGCCTGCGCATCACATTCATAATATTCGTGGTGCTGTGCGTGATCGGCATCTACGCCTCGTCGGTGAGGACGAAAAAATAGGAGAATCATCGTCGATCAAGTTTCATCCGTGCGAAGGCCTCGTATGAATTTCCCCAGTGATATTGCGGTCGTTTTGGCGTCCAGCGGATATGTTTCCCCGCCTGAATAAATGACCCATTGCCGTGTGGCCTTTATGTCTGCGCAACCTATGTGGAATCCTTTGCTCACAGTTGGCGCGAGGCCTTTTTTGATCTCCACTGCCCAGCGGCGGCGCTTGGGCAACTCCATAACAAGGTCAATTTCCGCGCCCGCCGAGGTTCGGTAAAAATAACAATGCGCGCCCTCGGGCATGGCCGCGATTATGTTTTCGATCACATGCCCCTCCCAAGAGGCTCCGACGACTGGATGTCCGAGCAAGTCGTCCTCGGTGTCAATACCAAGCAGACAATGAAGCAGGCCGGTGTCGCGAAAATAGATTTTCGGTGATTTCACCAGGCGTTTGCCGACGTTTTGATGCCACGGTTCGAGACGGCGGACGAGCAGGAGATCGACGAACAAATCCAGATACGAGGCGACAGTCTTGCCATCAACCCCGAGCGACTGGGCGATGGTGGCGGCGTTGTGCAGTCCGCCATGCCGGTGCGCGAGCATCGTCCAAAAGCGGCGCAATGTTTCCGCGGGAATGCGCGGGCCAAGCTGAGGGATGTCTCGTTCGAGGTAAGTGCGAATAAAGTCCCGCCGCCACGACATGCTGGCTGCGTCGGTTTTGGCCGTGAAACTTTCGGGGAAACCTCCGCGCACCCAGAGCGCGGAGGCATGTTTTTGGCCGACCTCCTCAAGCGTGAGCGGGCTAAGTTCAATGTAACTGATGCGCCCGGCGAGGGATTCGCTGGATTGTCGCAGAAGGTCGAGCGACGCGGAACCGAGCAGCAGAAATCGTCCGTTCTTTTTCTGACGCCGAATGCGGTCAATGCTGCCACGCAGGGTTTGAAAGAGCCCGGGTTTGCGCTGGATTTCATCGAGAATCACGCAGTCGTCCTCGTGCTTCGAGAGATAGAGTTCCGGGTCGCTGAGTTTCGCCAAGTCGCTTTCGGATTCGAGGTCGAGATAAACCGAGGAAGGCATGGAGTCGGCCACGGTGAGCGCGAGGGTCGTCTTGCCAACTTGCCGAGGCCCGAGCAATGCGACTGCCGAACGTTCGGACAGGCGTGCTTTCAACAATGGAAGGATCTGGCGGGCAATCATACTACCTTGCATTTATGGAGTTACACTCCTGAAATGCAAGGATGATTACATGACAATAAAGAGCGCCAAATTGACCAATCCCGCACCAATCTAGCAATTAATTCGCCTCAATCGACGGTATCCACGCCTCGTCAGTGAGGACGAAAAAATAGTCGCTCACCCTTTCCTTCTCCCGCGCATCTCCGCCTGAATCGACGCGCGCATTTCGCGCCAGCGGGCGAGCCGCTCGGCGATTCGCGCCTCCGAGCCCGCCGTCTTCGGCGTGAACAGCGACATCGGTTTTTCCAGGTAGGCCTGTCCCGAAATATTCTCCGGGTAATCGTGCGCATACATGTAGTCCCTGCCCTGCCCCATGCGTTTGTTCGCCTGGCCGCTGCTTGAACGGCAGGACTCCGGCACTCGCTGCACCACGCCGCTCGCGATCTGCGCCTTCGCCGCGTGCAGGCCGAGCGTGATCGAGTTGCTCTTGCACGCGCACGCGATGTAAACCGTCGCGTGCGCCAGCGCGTATTCGCACTCCGGAAGGCCGACAAAATCGCACGCATGATGCGCCGCCACCGCCAGCGGCAACGCCAGCGGATCGGCCAGTCCCACGTCTTCCGACGCCAGAATCACCAAGCGCCGCGCGATAAATCGCGGGTCTTCGCCGCCCGCCAGCATTTTGGCCAGCCAGTAAAGCGCCGCGTCCGGATCGCTGCCACGACAGCTTTTGATGAAAACCGAAATTGTGTCGTAATGCTCGTCCTCGTCGGCGTCATAGCGCACGCGCCGCTCGCGCGCGAACGCCTCCAGTTCCTCCGGCGTGATCTCGCGTTTCGCGCCGCCCTCAGCCGGCGGCATGCTCAGCACGATCACCTCGAGCGAATTGAGCGCGCGCCGCAAATCGCCGTCGCACAGCACCGCCAAGTCCGACAGCACCGCATCGCTCGCGGTCACGCCATGCGAGCCAAGGCCGCGCTCGGAATCGGCCAGCGCGCGCTTCAGCACACCCGCCACCGACGAGGCCGAGAGCGGCTCCAGCCGGAACAAATGACTCCGGCTCAGCAGCGGCGGATTCACATAAAATCCCGGATTGTGCGTCGTCGCGCCGATGAGCCGGATGTAGCCCTCCTCGACATCCGGCAGCAGCAAATCCTGCTGCGATTTGTTGAAACGGTGCAGCTCGTCGATGAACAGCAGCGTCGGCGAGTCCGGCTGCGATCGCGCCTCCGCCAAAATCTCGCGCAGCTCCGCCACGTTGGACATCACCGCGTTGATGCGCACGAAACGGCTCTTCGTCTCGCGCGCGATCACCTCCGCGAAACTCGTTTTTCCGCAACCCGGTGGTCCGTAGAAAATCAGACTGCCAAAACGGTTGCTCGCAATCAAACGCGGCAGCAGCGCGCCCTTCGCCGTCAAATGCTCCTGCCCGACGATTTCGTCCAGCGCGCGCGGCCGCATTCGCGCCGCCAGCGGTTGCGCCGCCGAGGGTTTTTGCGGCATCGCGCTCAAAGCGCGCGCGCCGCGCGCCTTGCCCTTCGGTGCGAAACTCCCGCCAAAAAGATCAGCCTGTTCATCAAGTGCCATGTTGCCGCGACCAAACCAAATCCCCGCGCCCTGGGCAAGCACGGGAACGGCCCTCCCCCGCCCGGTTTTTGCCCCGCGGGGTTAAAAATCCATAAACTGAATTAAAAAACACCCTAAAGTGAAATTTCACCTCGCCCTGCACCCCATCATTTGAGAGCGCTTTTGTGTGCGCAAAAGCACACAAACCCACAACCCGGCAAAACCCTTCGCAAACATGAAAACAAAAAACACATTTCTGTTGCTCATCGCTGCTCCTTTGCTCGCCGTCGCCCTTCTCATTTCCGGCTGCGGCAAGAAAGAAGCCGACCTCACCGTGCTGCGCGTGGGTTACTTTCCGAATATCACCCACGCCCAGGGCGTCATCGGGCGCGCCTCGACTGACGATGGCAAAGGCTGGTTCGAGCAACGCCTCGGCCCCGGCGTCAAAGTCCATTGGTATGCCTACAACGCCGGGCCCACCGCCATGGAGGCCATGATCGCCGGCTCCATCGACATGACCTACGTCGGCCCCAACCCCGCCCTCAACGCCTACATGCGTTCGCGCGGCGATGAAATCCGCGTCATCGCGGGCGCGGCCTACGGCGGCGCCGCGCTCCTCGTGCGCCCCGCCGCAAACATCAAGACGCCGGCCGACTTTCGCGGCAAAAAAATCGCCACGCCCCAATTCGCCAACACGCAGGACATCGCCGCGCGCGTCTGGCTCAAGTCGCAGGGCTTCAGTGTCACGCAAACCGGCGGCGACGTCTCCATCCTCCCCGCCGCCAACCCCGACCAGCTTCTGCTCTTTCAGCAAGGCAAGATCGATGCCGTCTGGACCATCGAACCCTGGGTCTCGCGCATCGAGCGCGAAGCCGGCGGCAAACCCTTCATCGAGCAAACCGACGCCATCACCACCATCCTCGTCGCCAGCAGCGGCGCGTTGAAGGACAAGCGCGCTCTCGTGGAAAAATTCCTCCAGGGACACCGCGAACTCACCGCGTGGATCAACGAACATTCCGCCGAGGCGCAAACCCTCGTCCAGCGCGGCATCAGCAACACCGTGAAGCGCGAAATCCCGCTCGACCTCGTGCAAGCCTCGTGGAAACGCCTCCATTTCACAACCGATGTGAAACTCGCCCCATTCGAGGAACTCGTCACCCAAACCCGCGAGCTCGGGTTTATCAAGGACGACACCCAACTCGACCGCTTCATCGACACAAGCATATCCAAATAATTTTGGATTGCGCGCCGCCGAGCGACACCGAGATTGAAGCCGGAGCGGCGGCTCCCAATCGAAAATCCCCTATCCAAAATCCAAAATTTCAATGGGCATTCAACAGGAACTCGAAAACGAAGCGCCGTCGAAACTTTCAGTGCGCAACATTTCGAAGATTTTTCATTCGAAACACCAAATCGTGCGCGCGCTCGACGGTGTCTCGCTCGAAATCAACGAAGGCGAATTCGTGTGCCTCGTCGGCCCCAGCGGCTGCGGAAAAAGCACGCTCCTGAACATCATCGCCGGCCTCGACCAGGCCGACGAGGGCTCCGTGCTTTCAGACGGCCAGCGCATCTCCGGTCCCGGGCGCGACCGCATGGTCATGTTTCAGGAACACGCGCTCTTCCCCTGGCTCGACGTGCTCGACAACGTCATGTTCGGCCTCCGCCTCAAACCCAACCTCAAAACTGACGAGCGCCGCGAAGTCGCCAAATATTACCTGCACCTCGTCGGCCTCGACAACTTTCTGCACGCCAACATCCACGAGCTTTCCGGCGGCATGAAGCAGCGCGTCGCCCTCGCCCGCGCCCTCGCGCCCAACCCCAAGGTCCTTCTCATGGACGAACCTTTCGGCGCGCTCGACGCCCTCACGCGCGAACAACTCTACCGCGACATCCAGCGCATTTGGGCGCAGCGAAAAAAGACCATCGTCTTCGTCACCCACAATGTCCGCGAGGCAGTCTGCCTCGGCGACCGCGTCGTGCTCTTCTCCCCGCACCCCGGGCGCATCCGGCACGAGTATCCCATCACCCTCCCCGCCCGCGCGACATCAACAGCGTTTCACTCGCCGAAAAATCCGGCGAGATTCTCCAAGCCCTGAAAGGCTACCTCAACGACGGCGTGGTCACCGCCGCCAACAGCCGCACACCCTTCAACACAGACGGAGCCGCCGAATGAAAACCCGCATTATCTCCGCCATCGCATTTTTCCTTCTCCTGCTCGTCGCATGGGAGGCCGCCTCGCTTCTCGGCTGGGTCAACCGCATCCTCATCCCCGCGCCCAGCGACGTGCTCCGCTATCTCTACGGCGCGGTCCTTGATGGCTCGCTCGCCTCCGCCGCGCTCGTCACCGTCAAGCGCCTCCTTCTCGGCTACCTTTGCGGCATCGTCATCGGGCTGCCCCTCGGCCTTGTCACCGCCCGCTTCAAACTTTTTCAGGACACCATCGGCCTGCTCGCCCTCGGCCTGCAAACCCTGCCAAGCGTTTGCTGGGTGCCGCTCGCGATCATCTGGTTCGGGCAAACCGAGTCCGCCATGTTTTTTGTCGTGGTCATGGGCACGCTCTGGTCGGTGATCATAGCGACCGAGACGGGCGTGCGCACCATCCCGCCCATCTATGCCCGCGCCGCGCGCACCATGGGCTCGCGCGGCATTCACACATGGGTGCATGTCATGCTCCCCGCCTCGCTGCCCTTCATCGTGAGCGGCATGAAACAAGGCTGGGCCTTCGCGTGGCGCTCGCTCATGGCCGCCGAAATCTACGTGACAATCCTCACCGGTTTCGGCCTCGGCCACCTGCTGCACTACGGTCGCGAACTCAACGCGATGGAGCAAGTCATCGGTGTCATGTTTGTGATTGTTGTGATAGGCCTGCTCGCCGACAAGGTCCTCTTCTCGCCGTGGGAGCGATTCCTCCACCGCCGATGGGGCACGCAGGGCAGCCGTTGATTCTATTTGGAAAGCCCGCCCTGTTGGGAAACCGGAATCACGATTGTTTTTTCCGCGGACGCGGGAGCGCGTGACGGGGAGACCGATTGCACTTTGCTTGTGGGATCGCCCAAAGGTTCGGGACCGGCTGGACGCTGCTCTGCCTTCACCTCCGCGGCCATGGCTTTATAACGCTCATATTCCTCGCGAACCACGGTGGCTCGCATTATCAGCAGAAGCTTTTTTTGATACTCCAATTGTTGAATGGCGCTTTTGGCGTAGTCCGCGCGCGCCTTGTAACTACCTCCGCCAAAGAATCCCCAAAACAACCTTGGATGATTGAGCACCTCGTCGAGTTTTGTCGGCACAGTGAGCATTGTTTTGCGGGCAATCAGGTCGTCGATTTCAGCAATTCGGATTTCTATGTCACGGACAGGTTTGCTGGTGACCACCATCCTCTCCATGATGACAATATCCGGGTCCACCTCAACCGCCTCAGAAGGCGCGGGTGGCGGTGCCTTTGGCCGAGGTGCTTGCGCCCGCGCCATCAATTCCGCCGTGAGCCGAGGGCGCGGCTGCGGCGTTATCGTGGAAGATCGGACGAAGTCGCTATTCTCCTTGGCGGGGAGTTGGGGCAAAATGCTGTATTCATCTTTTTTGACGAGGATGTCGTGGATATCCACATGCAAGGCGGTGCCGGAGCTCGTTTGCGCAACGGAAATCTCCCCGGCCGCAAACATCATGGCGGTCAGCCAAAGGGACGAAAGCAACAAGATGGTTTTCATGGCGGGCAATATGATTGGACTGCCGATTTTGGCGGAAGTGTGTCAAAATCTTGCAAAGCATGAGAGATACAATCACCACACGCTTGCAAGCACCACATTTTTTGGATTCTTTCAGCGTCAACAACGGTGGCGCGACAACGCCAACTGGAAAACCTAAACCGCAGAATCAGCCCCCTCCCATGCACTTAAGTCTTCCCCGTCCTCTCGCCTGCCTGCTCTTCGCACTGACAATGGCTGCGTCGTCTTTCGCCCAATTCTACTATGGCGTCCCGGAGCCCGGAATTGTCGAACTGCCCGAACTGGAAGTCATCGGCTCGCGCTATGAGTGGAAATACGTAAAAACCGGAAATTTTGAATTATACTCAAACTTGGACGACATCGATTTTATAACAAGATTCGCAACATTGTTGGAAACCTCGCATAATCTCATCAAATCACAATTCAAGGGATTTTTAACAAACCGCACTCTCCAAAAAAAATACGTGCTCTGCTATGAATCCACGCGCCAGGATCGGTTTTCCGTCATGGAACGAAACACGCGTGAACACAAAAGGGCGGATCAGGGCGTGAGAGTTTTCACCTACGAAAAACGCAACGGACGCCTGTATAATTATCGCACAAACAGACTGTCCACGGCTCTGACACTGGCCGACCTCCATGGAGACATCATGCCCGACGATGTGAAACACACGCTGGGAGGCAGGGCCAACGCAAGATCGCGCGGCCGTGTAAACGACTGGTTTAGGACGGCGATATGTTACATGAGATTGAATCTGAACGAAAAATCGGCAGTGGATCGCGGCGAATACCTGGTTGTATTTAACAGTGAAATCGCAACCCAGGCCGATGCCGCGGCAAAAAAACCGTCCGTTTCCAAAATGATCGACGGTTTTTCAAACACGATACACTGGCACTCCCAGAACCGCGGAAGAAGAACCAATGAGGATTTGCGAAACGATCTGCGCTGTTTCAATTTTGTTTATTATTGCATGTTTGGAAACCAGGGGCGGCACAGGGCCGCGATGGCCGCCTTCATGGCCTGGTTGAATAAACATGACGCCTCCGAGGAAGTTTTCATAAATATTTTCGGCATTGATTACAAAACGATGGAAAAAGAAATCTCGGAGTATTTCGCCAAGATATATAAAACAAACCGTTGCATTCTCCCCATTGCAAATACTGCGGAGAAACCCGAAAGGATCGATGTGCAGCGGGTCGTGCGCTCCCGCAGCTCCCGGCTGCTGAGCGATGCCTTTTACGTGGCAAATGACGATTTTCGCGCCCGCGCGCTGCTCCTCAAGGCGCTGGATGAGCAGCCCAACGTGCTCAACGATCCCGAGTTCAAGGCCTCGCTCGCGCTCAACGAACTTTACGCGGATGAAGGCGACCGCGAGAAAGCTGCCGACTGGCTGGAGGAGCTTGTGCAAATGAAAATCCCGCGCCCGCGCGTCTATGCCGAGGTCGCCAATCTGCGCCTCAAGAAAACCCTGCCATCCAACCAGCATGACGCCACGGACGCGTTCGTGCAAAGGATCCGCGCCTCATCAGCGACAACAACAGACCCCTTTCATGCGTTCGGCTGGCAGATCGGCGAGGCGGCGAACTGGCTGCGCCTCTATCAACGACGCTCCGAACAATTTTCCGCATACAGACTTTCGATGGAGGAAGTGGCGCACTCAATGGAGCCGCTCGTAACCGCGTTCTCAATGTATCAAAGCGAGTCGTTGTATGTGATGCTCACGACGATTTGGTTCCTGTCAGATCATGCGCCGCCGAAAAACATCATGAATAAAATCAAAGAAGGCTGCATGTTGTATCCGACCAACACGGTGATGATCGAATGCACTCTCGACATATTAAAACGCCACGACGCGATGGCTGGCGCGGAAGAGTTGCTCAAACACGGATTCATACATGCCCTGCGCTCCAACGAAGCGAAGGTTGTGAACATGGTCGCGAAATTTTATGATTTGAATGATCCAATAGCCGAGCGAACCAAGGACGGACTGAAACGCGAGCAATGGCAGCGTTTTTACGAAGTGATGCAAAGCGCAAAGACAAGAACGAAAACACCATAAACACGGAATTTCCGCCAACTGCAATTTTCTAGTGGCGCGGTAGCGTTAAACCGCAAACTGTAAACGCAGCATCCTTCCCAGCATCCGCACATGCCAGAGCAATCCGCCACACCCGTCTCCATCATCATCACGATGTCCGCCATCTGCATCGCGGGATTGTTTCTGCTGTGGCATTGGGAACTGAGCCCCACCGCGCGCAAGACCGTGCAATACTCGCGCGTCCGGCACATCGCCGCCTCGTGGCCCTATTTCGCGGCAATGTGCATCCTCGTGGTTTTCGCCGCCTTTTTCGCGCAAAGCCTCTTCGTGCAATGCTGCAAGTGGATCCATTCCGACTTTTCCCTTAAAAACGGCTTCAACCAGATGCTTTCGCAGGGGGCGTTCGACATTGGCGCAATTGCCGCGGTGCTCTACGCCCGGCGCTTTCTTCTGGTCATGGAACGCCTGCCTCGCCTCGCAATCCTCGCGCACGCGCAACCCAAGCCAGCCCCGCCAATCCCACTGCTCCAGGCCATTCTCGTTGGCATCGGGGTTTTCTGCATCGCGCGCATGGTTTTCGTTCCGGTTGCGTTTGCCTGGGACTGGCTGCTCGACCGCGCCGGTGTCGAGGCAGCAAGCCAGGATCTCATCCAAATTTTCATCAACGAAACTTCGCCCGCCCGCATTGCCGCGCTTGCTTCCATAGCCGTGGTCATCGCGCCTGTCACCGAGGAGGCGATTTTTCGCGGGGGGCTTTTTGGCTACATCCGCACCCGCACCCAGCGCCTGATCGCGCTCATCATCCCCTCGTTTGTTTTTTCGCTGGTGCATTTTAATCTGCGCGTGTTTCCGCTCCTCTTCATTTTCGGCGTCATCCTTTCGGTTTCCTACGAGCGCACCGGACGCCTCACGGTCCCGATCATCGCGCACGCTCTGCTAAACCTCAGCACAATCCTCACCATTCTCCTCGGCCTTGCAAACTAACCCCAAATCCTCGCGCCCATCGACGCCCGCGCGCATCCGGTAGCAGCCGAAAAACGCCCGCGCCAGTCAACACACATGCACCCGTTCAGCAGCAAACCCGGCGAAACTGTTTCCGCGCTCGGCGAGGAAAAACTCATCACGCGCATCCGCCGCTGGCTCGGCCCCGTCTCGCCGCCCGCGCCGCTCGGCATCGGCGACGATTGCGCCGTTCTCGCGCCCTCGAAACGCGCCCAAGCCGTCACCGTCGACCCCGTCATTTACGGGCGCCATTTCGACGACGCCGTGCCGCCGCGCGCGGTCGGGGCCAAGCTCCTAAAGCGCAACCTCAGCGACCTCGCCGCAATGGGCGCCGCGCCAGTCGCCGCCGTGCTCGCAATCACGCTCGATCCGGGCGTGCGCATCGCATGGCTCGAGCAGTTTTACCGCGGACTCGCCTCCTGCGCGCGCGCATACCGGCTTCGCGTCATCGGCGGCGACATCGCGCAAAACACCGGCGCGCTTGCCGCCAGTCTCACGCTCATCGG
This sequence comes from Ereboglobus luteus, assembly GCF_003096195.1. Classification (NCBI taxonomy): domain Bacteria; kingdom Pseudomonadati; phylum Verrucomicrobiota; class Opitutia; order Opitutales; family Opitutaceae; genus Ereboglobus; species Ereboglobus luteus. Next base: position 4,073,304 of record NZ_CP023004.1, read on the forward strand.
GCGTGCCACGACGCCCCGCATGCTCCTGCGCACCGGGGCGCGCGCGGGCGATCACATCTACACCACCGGCACGCTTGGCGGAAGCCTTCTGGGAAAACACTATCGTTTCACGCCGCGTCTCGCCGAGGGCGCGTGGCTCGCCGCTCGCGCCGAAGTCCGCTCAATGATGGACATCAGCGACGGCATCGCAAAAGACCTTCACTCGCTCACGCCCGCCGGGGCGCGGGCGGAGATCGACGCCACGGCCATTCCGATCAGCGCCGCCGCGAAAAAAATGGCGCGCGGCGACAACCGCCCTCCCCTCGTCCACGCGCTTTGCGACGGAGAGGACTACGAGCTCCTCTTCACCGTCGCCGCAAAAACAAACCTCCCCGCCTTTGATAAAAAATGGCGCGCGCGTTTTCCGAAAACCCCGCTCGCTCGCATCGGCCGGTTTGTCCCGTTGCACGCGCCGCGCGCCCCCGGTGCCATCGACCTTGCAGCCCATCACGGCTATGAACACCTCGCAATCGCCCGCTGATGTTTGTGAGGTTCACGATTTACAGTTCACCGTTTACAGTTATCCAAGCCATCAAAGTTCCAACTGGCGCGCCCGCGCCCAACTGAAAACCGCAAACCGTAATCCGCAAACTCCGCCTCCGGCTTCTCCCGTGCCCGATCTTCTCCAACAACTCCGCGCCGGCCTCACCACGCATTCCGCAGAGGAAACACGCTCGCTCGCCGAACGCCTCGCGCACGTGCTTCCGCGCAACGCCACGCTCGCGCTGCATGGCGATCTCGGCGCGGGCAAAACAACCTTCGTTCAGGGTCTTGCGCACGGTCTCGGCATCCAAAGCTCAATCACAAGCCCCACGTTCACCATCTTCACAATCCACCGCGGCCCGATTGCCAGCCTCGTTCACCTCGACGCCTACCGCCTCGAAAACGACCGCCAAATCGACTCGCTCATGCTGGAGGATTTTCTGATCACGCCCTACATCCTCGCCGTTGAGTGGCCTGAAAAAATCGCCTCATGGCTTCCCGAAACCGCCTGGCATTTCAGCCTCGGAATCACCTCCGAACAAAATCACTTCGTGCGTCTGGACAAATCTGCTGCGTAGCCAACGGGCAAAAACGAAGAAGCCGTTTCGCTGACGGGCAAATGTCCGCCTCCACACTGCGCGCGGCCACATTTTCAAACGATTGACCTCAATCATATTTTAAAAACAATCGCGCCTCACAAATTTGAATCCTCATGCGCGTCCCCCTGCATATTGTTGAAGCCCGTCGCGAGCGGCTTCGCACCCTTATCCGGCACGACGGCTTTCTGCCCATCGCCGACATTTGCGCGCGGCTGAGCATTTCCGAAGCCACCGCGCGCCGCGATCTCGCCGCAATCGAGGCGGAGGGACACATCACGCGCACTTACGGCGGCGCGCTGGCCGATTACAACATCTCCTTCGCGTCGATCGGCGAACGCGCCAAGCGCGCCCGTTCGGCCAAGGCGCTCATTGCGCGCGCCGCAATCAAACGCGCGCCACTCCACGGCACGATCTTCCTCGACGCGGGCACGACGGTGCTTGCGCTTGCGCGGCTGCTCGCGCGGCGTCCGGGGCAGCAGCTCACCGTCGTCACCAACAGCCTCGCCATCGCCTCGGTGATCGGCGGCGCGCCCGGCATCACGCTGCATTTGCTCGGAGGCGTTTTCCTGCACCGCCAGGCGTCGCTTTTCAACAAACACGCGCCGGACGCGCTGGCGGATTGGAAATTCGACGCCGCCTTTCTGGGCGGCGAGGCAATGAACCCGAAGGGGGTTTTTAATTCGCATCCCGAGCTCGTGCAGTTGCAACGCGCGGTGCTCGACCATGCGGCGAAAAATGTTTTTTGCATCGACGCCACCAAGCTCGCCCGCGACACGCCGCACCACGTCATCGCGTGGGACAAAGTCGGCTGCCTCGTCACGAACACAACGCCGGCGCAACTCGCCGAGGCCGGAATCGAGCTGGACAAAAGCCGGATCGTTCCCGCGTAAACCGCGCGCGGTGATTTCGCAGCGACGGAGCCCTCCTGCCGTTTTTTAGTCAATCAAGCGCCAGCAACGTTTTTACGCGACGGCCAATCGCCTCGGAAGGCTCGATCACACGCGCACGCCCGGCCGCAAGCTCGGTGATCAGTTCCTTGATCCAGTGATAATGCGTGCACCCAAGCACAATCACGTCGGCGCCCTGCTCGCACACACCCTCGATCGTTTTCTGAATGTGCGAGCGGTTCATCAGATTGTTTTCGATCAGGCTCGCCCACTCACCGCAATCCGGCTCGATGATGCGCAACCCGGCCCCGTAATCGCGCACGAGCCGTTTGTAACGCGCGCTGGCCAGCGTCGCCGACGTTGCGCAAACCGCGACGATTTTGCCGCGCGTCAACGTGGCCGCCGTTTTCACCATTGGTTCGATACCGATAAATTTTTGCGCGGGATATTTTTCGCGAAGCGCGTCGATTGCGAGCGCGGTGGCGGTGTTGCACGCAAGAATGATCACATCGCATTTGCTCGCGAGCAGCGACTGGATCGCCGCGTCCGTCAGGCATAGCACGGTTTCGGGTGATTTGCCGCCGTAGGGCACATTGGCGCGGTCGTTGACAACGAGAACCTCCGCCCCGGGAAAAGTTTTTCGCAATGCGTCGGCCACTGCTTCGCCGCCGATGCCGCTGTCAAATACGCCTAGTTTCATGCTCGAAGACAGGATGGACAGGATCGGTAGGATTCAATCCGAAAAAACAGGCGCGCCCCTGCATGCGTCCCGAAAAAACGCGTTGGCATTAACATTTGCTACGCACCACCGTTTATTCCATGAATTGTAACTACCCTCGATGAGCACCTTCTGTTACCTGATGCTGACACTTGCGGTCACAATGATCGCCACGCCTTTTTTGCGCGCCTCCGCGACAAATCAAAACAAGGAAGAGTTTGCGAAGCGAATGAAGGAAAGCAGCGGTCCCCAAACCTTTGCCGAAATCGAGGAGCTTTTCGCCGAGCTTCCGCCGTTCTTCCACAATTACAGCGAAAAAACGAAAGAGCAGTCCGAGGTTTCATTCGATCCCAAAGGCTACTTGAAACTCGCCGTCGCACTGCAAAAACAAGGAGAGGACCATGCTGTGTCCGTTTTGCGCAAACTCGCCAAGCGGTCCGATGGCAGCAAAGTCGTCGCGCTCTGCCGCATGCTTTTTGTCGCCCGCAAGGACGGCGCATTCCGCGCGCCCATGTGGGGCGCGCCCAACAGCCTGCCGCGCCCCGATGGCAAGAAATGGCCGCTCGAACCCATCGCAATCATAAATGACATTCCGTTTCTTGTTACAATGGGTTACGACATTGCCGGAAACCCAGAATCGGTGAGCGACTATTTGGAATACTGCATCGCCGAATGCGAATGGAACAAACGGAATTATCTCGCGCTTCAAATTTATAAGATGAGGAGAAACGCCCCCACTGTTGACATGGAAATCAAGGCCGCATGCACCAAGCTCCTCATACTAAACGTCCCCCAGGAAAAATGGGGCGAAAAGGAATGGGCTCGACGTTGGGCGCCGTTCATGCGGGCCCAAACTAAAAACTGGAATCGTTCCCTCAAAATAAAACCAGCGGATTTCCGCGCGCGCAAAAACACACTCCGATACCTGCTGGATGACCGGTTCGATTTGTCATCCGTGCCGAAAGAACGCGAAGACGATTTTTACGAGATAATCGAAGCTTTCATTCAAGGCCGGCATCACCGGCGAGATGAGTTCATTTATAAAATTCAGTTTACTTCACCGGATGCAGCCGAACTTCAGTTTTCCGATAGTGGCATGCACGGCGGTGGCGTGGCCTCCACCAGAAAGGAAAACGGCAAATGGGTCATTGGGCTAACCCTTTATTTGCAATAAAGCCATCCCTCACCCCTTCCCCTGCCGTCTGTAGTGCTCGCGGTATTCGCGCGGGGATTTGCCGGTGCGGGCGGCGAACATGCGCATGAATGACGACAGCGACGAGTAACCGCTGCCTCGCGACACGGCTTCCAGCGGCATCTCCGTTTGCCGCAGCAACCGTCTCGCGTTTTGCAGGCGCAACTCGACAAAAAAATCGTGCACGGTTTGCCCGAGGTCGGCGTTAAACGCGCGCTCGAGCGTGCGTCGCGACATGCCCACGGCTTCCGCAACCTCGTCGGTGCCGATCAATCTGTGGCTTTCCGCGCGGATGAAATCGACCGCCTTCAACACCGCGGGGCGCGCGGGAGGGAGGCGGTCCGTCGAGGCGCGGCTGACCACTTCCAGCGGCGCGACGCGCTGCCAGCGTTGCTCGGGAGATTCGCCGGATAGCAGGCGTTCGAGCGTTTCCGCCGCGGCGCGTCCGATTCGGCGCGTCGGCAGGGCCACGCTGGTGAGGCGAGGCAGGGTCAGTTCGCAAATCAATTCGTCGTCGCCGATTCCAATCACGCCGACTTCGTCCGGCACGCGGATTCCCGCCCAGCGGCACGCGGCGAGCACGCGCTCGCCCATCTTGTCGTCAAAGGCGAGCACGCCCACGGGTTTTGGCAGCGAGCGCAGCCAGCGCATCAGTTTTTCAATGTCCATCTGGCCGTCGCGCCGCTGGTCCTCAAATGTGTGCCCGGCCGGGCCCGAGAGTTCCATGAGGTGTTTCGCGCGCGCGGTCGACGGGCTGCTGCCCGCAAGTCCGCAGTATCCAAAAAATTCGAATCCCACCGCGCGGAGATGCTCGACCGCCACGCGCACGAGCGCCTCGTCGTCCACAAACACGGCCGCGTCGTCCAGCGGCAGGTGGCGCGCGCTTGTCTCCACGCAAACCACGTTCTTGTTTTTCACCGCCTCCTGCAACTCGCGCGAGCGGTCGTAAAAGATCGCGCCGTCCAGCGAAATGCCCGCGAGTTTCGCGATCTCGTCCGCGTTGTCCTGCCGGATCAGGTAGAGGCGCCAGTTTCGCTCGAGCGCGTATTGGTAGCAACCGAGCAGGCGTTCGCGCCCCGGGCCGTCGCGGGTGTCGATGCACACGGCGACATGCAGCGGATCGCCGGGCTTGCGGCGTGCGCAGGGCTTGTTGCGGTTGCGAGGCATGCGTCGAGAAGAAGCGTTCCGCCAGTGCCGGTCAATGTCGCAAAATAGAAACGGGTTGCCGCAAATGGCTGTTTGCCGGCGGTGCGGGCGCCGGCAGTATTTCGCGGCATGATTCACGCCCGCTTTCTTGCAACCCGAATCGCCGCTCCCGGACTCGCGCTGTTGTTTTTAGCGCAGGGAATCTTTGCGCAATCCCCCGAGCACGCGCGCACCGTGGCCGGCTGGGAACGCTGGCCCGCCGCCGGAGTGAAAACGCTTTCGTCCGAGGCCGCGCCCAACGAATCCGGCTGGCTCGAACTGACCGCCCCGCGCGACGCAAAACGCGCCGGCATTTCCGTGAGACCGGAGGCGGGCGCGGGCTCGTGGGACCTGGAGGCGTTTGCTGAAATCGCCGTGCCGTTCCGCAACCTCGGGACGGAGCCGGTTGATGTTGAACTCGCGGTGTTCGACGCCGCCTCGGCCACCGGGCCGGTCAAAATTCACCACAGGCACTATCGCGCCCCGGCGACGCTGCCCGTGGGCGGCCAGGTCGTGTGGGTAACGGTGCCGATCACCGGCAAAAACAAATCGCCGCTCGACGGCAAACTGATCTCGCTCGTTGGCAAGCCGCGGGAGTTCGCCCGCCACGGGGTCATGGACGGCGCAAGCATCGCGCGCATCGAAATCCATGCAAAAAACGCGCGCGCCGGGCAACGCTTCGCCATCGGCAAAGTTGTCGCGCGCGGCGTGCCCGAGCAGTGGCGCGACTGGCCGGAAAGCCGCGTGTTTCCGCTTGTGGATGAATTCGGGCAATACGCGCACCGCGCGTGGCCTGGCAAAATAAAATCGGAGCGCGATTTCGCCGCGCGCCTGAACGCCGAGGACGCCGACATCGCCGAGCATCCACGCCCCGCAAAATGGAACCGTTACGGCGGCTGGGCGGCAGGGCCGCAACAACGCGCGACCGGATTTTTCCGCGTCGAAAAAATCGACGGCCAGTGGTGGCTCGTCGATCCGGAGGGGCGGCTTTTCTGGTCGCACGGCGTGGTGCGCGTCGCCACGCTTCAGCGCGTCGGCGGCGTTTATCGCGGCACGCCGCTTCCCGACCGCGAGCATTTCTTCACGCTGCCGCCAAAAGATTCCGCGTCGCCGCTCGCGCGGTTTTACGGCGACGAGTCGCCCTCGACGCGCGGCTATTATTTGGGAAAAGGCAGGCACGCCGTTTATGATTTTCTTGAGGCCAATCTTTTCCGCAAACACGGCGCGGACTGGGAGGCGGCGCACAAGGCGCGCGCGCTGCGGCGCCTCGAAAGCTGGGGATTGAACACCATCGCCAACTCCTCCGATCCCGACATTTACCTGCGCCGCAAATTTCCCTACACGGCGATTCTCTACTCCGCGCCGATGGGCGCTTCGGAGTTTCGCATCGAGGCGTCCGGCGGAAGCTGGGGCAAGCTGCCCGATCCGTTCGACCCCGCGTGGGAGCGGCACATGGAGCGCACCATGCGCACCGAGTTGAGGGAGTCGCTCAACGACCCGTGGTGCCTCGGTTTCTTCGTGGACAACGAGCTGCGCTGGGGCAACTCGTGGCATGCCGCCGAGGTCACGCTCGCCTCGCCGGCCTCGCAACCCGCCAAGCGCGCGCTCGTTTCCGTGCTGCGAAAAAAATACCGCGACATCGCCGCGCTGAACACCGCGTGGGCGACCGCGCACGAAAGCTGGGACGCGCTTCTCGCCGCAACCGCGCCGCCCGACAAAAAACACCCCGCCGCCAAGGCCGACCTCGAAATGCTGAGCGAGCACATCGTCGAAAAATATTTCGCCGGCTGCCGCGCGGCGGTCAAGGCCGCGTCGCCGAATCACCTGTATCTCGGTGCGCGCTTCGCGGGCAGCGGCAGCGCGTTTGTCACGCGCGTGGCCGCGCGCCACTGCGACGTGATCAGCATCAACATCTACGCGTCGAGCCTCGCCACGCTTCCCGCCATCCTCGATACCGCGAAGGGCATGCCCGTGCTGATCGGCGAGTTTCACTTCGGCGCGCTTGATCGCGGGCCGTTTTGCGCCGCCCTCGTGCGCGTGGCCGACCAGGACGCCCGCGCGCTCGCCTACCGCGAATACGTGCGCAGCGGCCTGCGCAACCCGGCGATCATCGGCACGCATTGGTTTCAATATTACGACCAGCCGACGACCGGACGTTTCGACGGCGAGAATTACCAAACCGGCCTGCTCGACATTTGCGACACGCCCTACGCCGAAACCATCGAGGCCGTGCGCGACGTCGCCGCCACGCTCTACGAAACGCGGTTTGGCGCAAAACCGACCAACCAATGATCTCCGAAAAACACAGCGACGCATCTTTGGAGTGCGGTGGCATAGCGAAGCGGCGACACCGCTTTGAGCGATATTCGAATTTTCTTCGCATTCAAAAGCGTCGTCGTCGGGCTGCGCCCTTTGCCGCCGCACTCCAAAGATGCGCAATCCCGCAGCGTTAAGCACAAGAACCGCTTTTTTATTCCATTTCTCCATCACCATGAAAGTCACCGCAATCGAAACACACATCTGCCACGCGTGGCGCACGAACTGGGTTTTTGTGCGCGTGCTCACCGACGACGGCATCCACGGCGTCGGCGAGGCCACGCTCGAATACCGCGAGCAAACCGTCGCGCAAGCGTGCAAGGAGCTTGAGCGCTATCTCGTCGGGCGCGATCCGTTCGACATCGAGGCATTCTGGCACGACACCTACCGCGACGTTTACTGGCGCGGCGGACCGGTGCTGATGAGCGCGCTCTCCGCCGTCGAAATGGCGCTCTGGGACATCAAGGGCAAAGCGCTCGACGTGCCCGTGTGGCAGTTGCTCGGCGGACGCGTGCGCGACCGCGTGCCGTGCTACGCGAACGGCTGGTTCGCGCCGGCGGTGCGCCCGGACGAGTTTGCGGAAAAAGCGCGCGTCGCCGTCGCGCAGGGTTTCCGCGGACTGAAATGGGACCCGTTCGGCTCGGCCTACATGAACATCGGCAAGCGCGAACTCAACGACGCGATGGCGTGCGTGCAGGCCGTTGTCGAGGCGGTCGGCCCAGACGTGGATATTTTGATCGAGGGGCACGGACGTTTCAACGTGCCCACGGCGATCCGCATCGCGCAACGGCTGGAGGAGTTTGACATCACCTGGTTCGAGGAGCCGGTGCCGCCGGACAACCTCGACGCGCTCGCCGAGGTGAAGCAGCGCGTGCGCGTGCCCATCGCCGCCGGCGAACGCCTTTACAGCCGCTGGGATTTTCGCGCGCTCCTGCAACGCGGCGCCGCCGACTACGTGCAGCCCGACGTGAGCCATGCGGGCGGAATCGGCGAGCTGCGCAAAATCGCCGCGATGGCCGAGACGTATAACATCGCGATCTGCCCGCACAACCCGTCCGGCCCGGTCGCCAACGCCGCCACGCTGCAACTCGCCGCGTGCACGACCAACTTTTTCCTGCTCGAAACCATGTCGAACGACGTGCCGCACCGCCGCGAAATCAGCACCGAGCAGGCGCGTTTCGAGGCGGGCGCGCTGCTCATCCCCGACGGCCCCGGCCTCGGCATCGACCTGCGCATTGATGAAATCGCGAAGCATCCCTACGAGCCGCGCAACCTGCGGCACTATACCGGCGCGCTCACGCAAATCCGCCCGCCCGACGCCGTCTCCTACTTCAATCCCGAAACGTCAAACACTCCGAAAAAATAACAATGAACTTCCAAGGAAAACACGTGCTCGTCACGGGCGCGGCCGCCAACTCCGGCTTCGCCATCGCGCGCCGCTTCGCCGCCGCGGGCGCGCAAGTCGCGATCAACGACATCGACCCCGACGCCACCGTGCGCGCCGCCGCCGAAATCAGCGAAGCCACCGGAGCGGACGTGCTCGCGCTGCCCGCCGACCTCACTAAACGCGAGGGCATCGCGGGCATGTTCCAGCAAGTGCGCGACAAGTGGGGCCGCCTCGACATCCTCGTGAACAACGCCGTGCAGCACGCCATCGGCCACTCGTTCGCGGACATGCCGTTCGAGGTGATGGAAAACGTCGTCCGCGTGAACCTCATGGGCACGTTTTTGTGCGGCCAGGAAGCCGCGCGGCTCATGATCGCGCAAGGCGGCGGGGCGATTATAAACCTCGGCTCCAACACTGCGCAGCGCGCCATCCGCAACCGCAGCATTTATTGCGCGACAAAGGGCGCGATCGAGGCGCTCACCCGCGCGATGGCGCTCGAACTCGGCGGGCACAACATCCGCGTCAACACCGTCGTGCCCGGCTACATTCGCACCAACCGCTGGGACCACATCACGCCCGAAACCGCCGCGCAGCGACGCGCCATCGTGCCCATCGGCTGGGAATCGACGGGCGACGACATCGCCGACTCGGTGCTCTTTCTCGCCTCGGAACAGGCGCGCCGCATCACCGGCTCCCGGCTGGTTGTTGACGGCGGCTGCTCGGTCCAACTCGTCCCGCAAGCACTCGAAACATGAAACCTCAAAAACCACTCCGTCCGGGCTACAAATGGGAGCTGCTCGCGCTGCTCTGCCTGGCGTTTTTCTTCCACCAGGGCGACCGCGCGATCTTCGGCGTGGTGTTGCCGCAAATCCGCGCCGAGCTGCTGCTCACCGGTTCGCAGGAGGGCCTGGTCGGCTCGGTGCTCTTCTTCACGCTCGCCATCCTGATGCCCTTCGCGGGTTTTGTCGGCGACCGTTTTTCCAAGACGCGCGTCATCACCGGCTGCTTGATATTCTGGAGCACCGCCACGCTCTTCACCGGCTTCGCCGGCGGCGTGGTCGCGCTCGTGGCGTTGCGCAGCGTGGCGACCGCGGGCGGCGAGGCCTTTTACGCGCCCTCGGCGTATTCTCTGCTCGCCAAGTTTCACCGCTCGACGCGCAGCATCGCCATGTCCGTCCACCAAACCGCGCTCTACATCGGCGTGATGACCAGCGGCTTCCTCGGAGGCTGGATTGCAGACTGCTGGGGCTGGCGCTCCGCGTTCTACGTGTTCGGCGGCTGCGGCATTTTGCTCGGCTTTGTGTTCATCTTCCGCCTGCGCGACACAAATGACGAGAAGTCGCTCGAGCCCCCGCCCGCGGACGCGCCGCCCGCCCCCGCCCCCGCAGCGGAGCCGACGCTATTCCAGTCGTTCGCCATGATCTTTCGCACGCCGACGGCGCTGCTGCTCACGGTCGCGTTCACCGCCATCGTTTGCGTGAACAACGCCTACGTCGTCTGGGCCCCCTCGTTTCTCCAGGACAAGTTCAACCTCTCGCTCACGCTGGCGGGCGGCTACGCGATGTTCTTCCACCACTTCGGCGCCATGGCCGGCGTGCTCGCCGGCGGCGCGTTTTCGGACTACCGCGCGCGCACCCGCCCGACCGCGCGCCTGGAGTTGCAAACCGTCGCGATGGCGCTCGGCGCGCCGGCGATTTTCTGGATGGCCATGGCGCCGGGCCTCGTCTCCGTGTGTGTTGCCATGACCGCCTTCGGCCTCTTCCGCGGCCTCTACGAATGCAACACCCACGCCTCGCTCTTCGACGTGATTCCGCCGCGCTTCCGCGCCACCGCCGTGTCGATGATGACCATGATGGCGTTTCTCGTCGGCTCGCTCTCGCCGCTGCTGCTCGGACGCATGAAGGACATTTACACCGACGGCTCCGGGCTCACGCGCGGGTTCGCCGTGCTCGCCTCGCTTTACCTCGTCGGCGCCATCGCCGTGGGTTTCGCCCGCGCGCGCACATTCCGCCGCGACCGCGTCGGTCTGGTTTGATTTTTCCCAAAACCGGACAACAATTCCGCTCATGAAATTCCCCCGCGCCGCCGCACGCCTCCTTGTTATTCCGGCCCTGCTCTGCGTCCTCGCGACGTCCGCGTTTTCCGCGCTGCCGAAAACCGGGCGGGCCGGACCCGTCACGTGGAGCAATCCGCTTCTCGAAAAGACGTTCCCGCTGCTCGCCGTCCTCGAAAGCGATCCCGCCGTCGGCGCCGCGCTCGCCGCGCATCCCGAACTCGCCGCGCTTGCGCAAGCCAAGTTCCGCGCGATCCCGGCCTCCGCCGCGGCGAGCAAGGACACGACAACCCTCGACGCCCTCACCGCGCAAATCGACCCGCTCCTCTGGTCCGACGCCGAGATTCAGCAAGTCGCCGGAATCCTCCGCGGCCTCCTCGACGACAGTCCCGCGCTCCGCGCCGCCGTCCGCGACAACCTTCGCCCGAGCGGTCTTTTTGCGCTCCACGAAAAACTCCCCGACGCCGATTTCCTCGCGCGCGCCTGGGGTGACGCCGCCGGCATGGTCAACCTCGTCATCAAAACCTACGCGCTCGGCGTTCCGCCCCGCTACGCAAAAATCGATGCGCTCGCCTACGATCCCGCCTCCGCCTACCACGTCAAAACGACCCGCGAACTACTCGTGCTCGTGCGCGACGACCCCGAGGCCGCGCGGCTCTTCATCCAACCCTCGCTCCGTTTCGCGGTCATGCTCCTGCAAGCGCACCAGCGCGATTATGCCGGACGTTTCGAGCCGTTGCACGCGGGTGAAAACCAGGCCGCATTTGCCCGCGCCGCGAAGATTGACTGGACGCATTACAAGCACACCGCCCTGCTCGTGCTCGGCCACGGCGCGCACATCTCCGGCGTGCCCCTCAGCCCGACGGGTCGCGCCTCGCTCGACGCCGCCATCCGCCGCTTCCGCGAAGGCGACTCCGCGTTTCTGGTGCTGACCGGCGGCTACGTCTGGCCCTCCGGCACCAATTATTGCGAGGCGGTTGAAATGAAGCGCGTCGTTGTCCGCGACTTCGGCGTGCCGGAAGAGTGCGTCATCATCGACCCGCACGCCCGCCACACCACCACCAATTACCGCAACACCGCGCGCCTGTTCATCCGCCTCGGCGCGCCCCTGGACAAAACCATCCGCGTGCTCACCACCGACACGCACGTGAACTACATCGTCAGCCCGCGCTTCCAAAGAAACGCCAAAAAGGAGCTCGGCTATTCGCCGTTCACGCTCGTCTCCCAAGCCGGCCCGCTCGAACTCATAGGCAAGCTCTCCCCGCTCTCCACCCAAGTCGGCACCGACCCGCTCGACCCGTAGGCGCGCGCCTTGCGAGCGCCCTCGTGTTCGCCCGCTTTGTGATTTCTCGCGCAATCGGTCTTTCGCATGCCAGGGCGCACGCCAGGTGCGCCCCTACGATTTTCCCGTAGATTTTTTAAACCCAATAACATGAAACCAAAATCCCTCACCTCACTCCTCCGCATTGTCGCACCCGCCCTCCTCGCCACGGCCCTGTGCCTCCCCGCGACGGCACAAACCGTCCATCCGAAGGCGGCGCCCGTGCAGCTCAAACGGATCGGCAAAGTCACCCCGCGCGCATCGGTCGAAGGCGTCAGCCCGCGCATCGGCATTGGCTTCGAAAAACTCGACCGCAATGTTTTCGATCCGGAAAAAGCCTACGACAAAGTCGGCGCGCTCGGCGTCAAGTGGGTGCGCATCCAGTCCGGCTGGCAGCGCACCGAAAAAGTTCGCGGCCAGTATGATTTCGCGTGGCTCGACAGCGTGGTGGACAACCTCATCAAGCGCGGCATGACGCCATGGATCAACCTCTGCTACGGCAACGAACTCTACACGCCCGAGGCGAAAAAATACTACGGCGCCGTCGGCGTGCCGCCCGTGAAAACCGAGGAGGAAAGACGCGCGTGGGCCGCTTACGTCACGGCCGTCGTCAAGCATTTCAAGGGACGCGTCCAACTCTACGAAATCTGGAACGAACCCAACGCGCTCAACTGTTGGAAAACCGGCGTGAACCCGGCTGAATACGGCGAGTTTGTGATCGCCACATCGAAGGCGATCCGCGCCGTCGATCCCTCCGCGCAAATCGCTGGCGGCGTCACCTCCGGCTCGCTCAAGCACCTCGGCTACATGGCCGCCGCGCTCGAAACCGGCATGGCCGCGCACCTCGATATTTTCTCGTATCACTATTACGCGATCACGGAGCTCGGATACAAAAACCGATACGACGCCATGCGCACGCTCGTGCGCGCCCACAACCCCAACATCAAAATGGTGCAAGGCGAGTCCGGCACGCAATCGCGCCCCGACGGACGCGGCGCGTTGCGCTACCGCGCGTGGACCCCGCAAAACCAGGCCAAGCTGCTGCTGCGGCACCTCGTCACCGACATTTCATTCGATGTCGATTTCACCTCGTATTTCACGACCGTCGACATGATCGAGGCGCTCGACGGCAAAGTCGGCGAAAAAGCCTCGTATCTTGACTACGGCTATTTCGGCGTGCTCGGCGCGGACTTCGACGAGGACGGCCGCTCCACCGGCGAATACACGCCCAAACCCTCCTACTACGCGCTGCAAAACCTCTGCTCCGTTTTCACCGACGACGTCACCACGGGAAACATTGCGCTGCAAATCGTCCCCGGCGAAGGCGCATACGGAAAAGAAGTCGGCTTCGACGATCATCCCCTGCAATATCTCGCATTGGAAAAGTCCAACGGCGCTCGCGGCTTCCTCTACTGGAACGCGACCGACCTACTCACGACGAGCTTCGAAAGCGCGACCACGATGATCTTCACCGGTCTTCCGAAACCCGTGCGCCTGGTGGACCTGATCACCGGCGACGTCTATGAAGTGCCCGACGAAATGCTCGTGCGCTCGCGCTACAAGGGCAATTCCTGGACCCTGAAAAACATCCGCATAACCGACTACCCGCTCCTGCTGACCTTCGGTGATTTTGTGAAATTCGAGCCGACCAAAAAATAACCAATTGGAGCTTTTCTGGTTTATCCTGTCACATTTTGAGGCAGGGCGAACCGTCTCGGTGAGCCGAGAATACTACGGCTCAGCCGGAGGCTTCGCCCTACCAAAAGGCGTTCTCTCGCGGCAAGTTAAACCAAAACATATCTAAGGGGCGTCGCTTGCGCCGCCTCTGCAAAAAACAACATCAAAAACGCGGCATGCCGCCCTTGGCCTGCATGGCTTGCATCTGGCGCATCATTTTGCGGCCTCCGCCACCTTTCAGCATCTTCATCATTTTTTGCATTTGCTGAAATTGTTTCATGAGCTGGTTGACCTCTATGATTTTCACGCCCGCGCCGTTCGCGATGCGCAGGCGGCGGCTGCCGTTCAGGAGCTCGGGCTTGCGGCGCTCCTGCGGTGTCATCGAGAGAATGATCGCCTCGGTGCGCGCCATTTGTTTCTCGGCGTCGCCGTCTAGTTTGACGCCGTTCATGCCCGGAAGCATGCCCATGATGCTTTCCATCGAGCCCATTTTTTTGATCTGGCGCATCTGCCCGAGAAAATCCTCCAGGTTGAAGTCGGCCTTGCGGAGTTTCTCCGCCATCTTTTCCGCCTCCTTCTGGTCGATATTTTCCTGCGCGCGCTCGACGAGCGAAACCACGTCGCCCATGCCGAGGATGCGCGAGGCAAGGCGGTCGGGATAAAATATCTCAAAGTTTTCCGTCTTCTCACCGGTGCCGACAAACTTGATCGGCACGCCCGTGATCGACTTGATCGAGAGCGCCGCGCCGCCACGCGCGTCGCCGTCGAGTTTTGTGAGGATGAGGCCGGTGAGTTGCAACGCGTCGTTGAACGCCTTTGCCACGTTGACCGCCTCCTGGCCGAGCGCGCCGTCGGCGACGAGAAACACCTCGTCGGGTTGCACGCGGGCGCGAAGTTTTTTCACCTCGTCGATCAGCGTCTCGTCAATTTGCAGGCGTCCGGCGGTGTCGAAAATAATCGCGTCGCACGTCGCCTCGCGAGCCGCCTCAAGCGCGGCCGCGCCAATGGCGGGAACGTCCTTCGAGTTGCGATCCGCGTAAAACGCGACCTCCTCCGCCTTCGCCAGAATCTCCAGTTGGTCGATGGCCGCCGGGCGGTAAATATCGCACGCCACAACCATCGGACGATAGCCGCGTTTTTTAAGCAGCTTCGCAAGTTTCGCGCTAGATGTCGTTTTGCCCGAGCCGTGCAAACCGACCATGAGCACCCTCAGCGGACGCGCCGCGGAAAGCTCGGTCGCGCCCTCTCCGAGCAAGCGCACCAATTCGTCGTTGATAATCTTGACGATTTGCTGGCCTGGCGAGACGCCCTTGAGCACTTCCCGCCCGACGCATTGCTGCTGCACGCGCTCCACGAATTCGCGCGCGACCTTGAAGTGCACGTCGGCGCCGAGCAGGGCCGCGCGCACTTCCTTGAGCGCCTCGGCCATGTTTTCCTCGGATAGTTTGCCAACCCCGCGGAGATTGCGGAGCGCCTGCGAAAGTTTGTCTGTGAGCGATTCGAACATGTGAAAAGCGCACAAATGAACTCACGTGCAAACAAATGGCCAGATTTGTTTGAGGCAAATTGCGCGCGCGCAAATGGGTTGACCATCGCGTCCGATTCGCGGGAGGGTTTGTGACATGCGTTACCGACCCCTCGCCTGTGCGATTGCAATGATTTTGTTTTCAACGGCCGCCCGCGCGCAAACTCCGCCCCCCGCCGGCGCGCCGAGCGGGGATCCTCTTGTGAAAAGCTGGACGCCGCCGGTGTATCCGCCGGAGTTGGAAAAACAGAATGTGGAGGGGCGCGTGGAATTGCGTTTTGTGGTGAGCGAGACGGGCGAGGTCGGCAAACTGCGCGTCGCCAAATCGTCGGACAAACGCTTCAACGAAGCCGCGCTCGAATCAGTCGGGAAATGGGTGTTTGCGCCGGGCCTCGACGAAGGGAAGCCGATTCCGATGGGAATGGGCGTGCGTTTGTTTTTCAAACTGTCGGAAATAGGAACGGCAGGCCTGCTGCCCCCGAGCGAATCAACGCCCTACCCCTTGAAGAAGACACCGCCAAAGATTGTTTCACAGCCGGTGGAAACGACCTTTCCGGCGTGGCTGGAATCGCGCATCACAAAAGGCACAGTCTTCGCCGACCTAATGATCGACGCCGGGGGAATGTATCAAGGGTGCGGGTGCTCGACTCGACGCATCCCGATTTTGTGCGGCGCTCGGAGGCGAAGTTCAAGGAGTGGAAGTTCGAGCCCGCGAAACAGGGCGACCTGGCGCTGCCGGGAAAGACGCGGGCGTCACTGGAATTCTCGGCGTGGGGCGAGCGGCAGAAAAATGAAACCGACACCGACGTTTTTACCATGGCGCCGCCCGAAGGCGTTTCGATTGACAGCTATTGCGAAAAAGAACCGGAGCGGGTGATTATGGTGGACCCGGTTTTTCCATACGAGCTCGCAACAACGGGGAAATCGGGCGAGGCCGTGGTGCGATTCACCGTCAGCGACACCAATAAAATCCGCGACATCGAGGTGCTTTCGGCAAGCGATCCGGAATGCGGACGCTCGCTTGTGGCGGCGCTTGAGGGAAGTTATATCAAGGCGGGCACCAAAACGCTAAAACCCGCGTCGTTGCGAATGACGTGGAGGCACGTTTTCAAGCAGCCGCCCGCGGAGCCGGTCATAAACGCCAACGGCGAGATCGCGGAGTCGAGCGAGATGCGCATGATTCGCCACCTGGCAAACGGAAACGAAGTGCTGGGCGCGCGAGGGCTCGACGGAAGGCCGCGCCCTGTGTGGCGCGCCGCTCCCGTTCCCCCGCGGGCATTCGCCGGCAAAGAGGTAAAAGGCGAGACCACAATCGAGTTCATCATTGATCGCGAAGGGCGCGCATGCCTGCCGCGCATAGTGCAGGCGTCGCACCCCGAGTTTGGCTGGGCGGCGGTGACCGCACTCAACCAGTGGGTGTTTGACCCGCTGACTCGCGGCGGACAGCCAACCGAGGCGCGCGTGCGCGTGCCGTTCTCGTTTTAGGCATTCCTCCCTCAAGGAAACGACATCGCCGTTTTTCAAACACAACCGGTCGCTGTAATTGATTTTTGAATACAAAAAACGACCGCGGTTGATTGCGGGCGTTTTTTTGGCTTGGTTTTTGGAGCAGCGTGGCCGCCGCAAACAGAAAACGAAATGCGAATGCGCCGATCACGCGGCGGGCACGATTTCGACACTCGTGAGTCCGATGCGGTCGATGGGCGTGCTGCGCTCGCCGGTGGGCTGCGTCGGAACGGTGGCGATGCGCTCGAGCACATCGTCGCCGGCGATGAGTTCGCCAAAGGCGGTGTATTGCTTGTCGAGGAAACGCGCGTCACCGTGGCAGATGAAGAACTGGCTGCCTGCGGAGTCGGGATGCTGCGAGCGGGCCATCGAGATGACACCGCGCACGTGCGGCTTGGCGTTAAACTCGGCCTTGATCTGGTAGCCGGGGCCGCCCGTGCCGGGCAGTCCGCTTTCGCCGTCCTTGGTATTGGGGCAGCCGCCCTGGATCATAAAGCCCTTGATGATGCGGTGAAACGCGGTGCCGTTGTAAAAACCCTCGCGCGCGAGTTTCTTGAAATTCTCCACGGTCTTGGGCGCGACGTCGGGCCAAAACTTGATGGTCATGTCGCCGTAGGAGGTTTTCAGGATCGCGTGTTCTTCGGGTGCTGTGTTGGTGGTGCTCATGTGTAAAAGGCCGAGAGACTGAAGGACAGAAGGGCTGAAAGGGAAGCAGAAACGGACGGTCAAAATTGATGGAGGTTTGAAAATAAAAATGAACACCGGCTGGAGATTTTGTTGAATGCGGGGCGCGCAGGTTGTTTCCTAGGAGCCATCCCGAAATGTATTTGTTTTTAACAGGCCTGCTCGTCGGTGCGTTCGCAGCATTTTTGTTTTATTGCCGCGCGCGCCGCGGCGCCGCGCCCGCCGAGGACGACCGGCAGGTGGTTTCGCAGGAAACGCAAATCGTGGTGGATTTCATGCACCACATGGCGGAGGCGATGGCGGACAATCCCCGCCGCGAGGCGCTCTATCAGCGCATCGTGCACGCGTCGATTTTGTGCACGGGCGCGCTCAGCGCGTGCATATTTGAAAAGACCGCGGGCAACATGATGCGCGGCGTGGCGGTGGAGGGGCTATTCCCGCCGCACAAGCCGCTGCCGGACTCGGGCCGGGCGGGAATCATTTCGCGGGCGAAGTTCATCGAGCAGGTTTTGAAGTCGGAAACATTTCCCGTCGGCGATGGCGTGGTGGGAAACGTGGCGCAGACCGGCAAGGGGGAGTTGATTCCCGATGCGAAGGCCGACCCGCGCGTGGTCCGGCATTACGACCCGGCGCTTGAGGTGCGCTCGATCATCGCCGTGCCGGTGACATTTGGAAAACGGTTTTTCGGCGTGCTCGCAGTGACCAACCCGGCGGGCAGCCATCCGTTCACGCAAACGGATTTTTCACTGGTGCAATCGCTCGCCGAGCAGGCGGCGATCGCGTTGCACACGGTCGATTTCATCAACTTCCAACTGGAGAAAAAGCAGCTCGACATGGATCTCTCGCTCGCGAGCAACATCCAGCAAATGCTGCTGCCGCACGGGGTGCCGCAGATCGATGGGTTCGACATCGACACGCGTTACTCGCCCGCGCAAAAAGTGGGCGGCGATTTTTACGACTTGTTTGTGCTGTCCGAAACGAAGCTCGGCGTGGCGGTGGGCGATGTTTCGGGCAAGGGCGTCGCGGCATCGCTGCTGATGGCGATTTGCCGCACCAACCTGCGCCAGATCGCGCCGCGGTTCGAGTCGCCCGCGCGCGTGCTCGTGGAGCTCAACCACGTGCTGTCCGAGGACATCCAGCAGGGGCTCTACATCACGATGGTGTTTGCGATCATCGACACGGAATACAACGAGGTTACGTTTGCGCGCGCGGGGCACGAGCTGCCGTTTTTCGCGCGCGAGGATCGCGCGGACAAACACTTCAAGGGCGAGTTTATCGGCTCCGAGGGAATGCCCATCGGCATGGTGGAGGAGATGATTTTCGCCGAGATCATAAAGGACCGGCACGAACCGCTGATGCGCGGCGAGTCGCTCGTGCTCTACACCGACGGGATCACGGAAATGCCAAACGAGGACGGGAAGGAATTTTCCGGCGCGCGGCTCATGGATGCCGTCCGCGCATCGCGCAAGGGCAGCGCGAAGGAAATCAACGACCACGTGCTCGAAAGCGTGTCGCGCTTTGCCGGCCCGGAAAAACAGCGCGACGATTACACGCTAGTAACGATCAAGCGCGTTTGAGCCGCGCACATGGCGTCCCGTGCCAGCAGCGAACCCGCGGCGCAAAACAAATCACGGCAACGCCGCGGCGCCCGGAAAGCAGATGCGCTCCACGGCCTCGTTGAAGTCGGCCGCGCCTTGAAGAATCTCGATCTCGAGCCGCAGGTAATAGATCGGCACGGGGCACGGCATGCCGGGATCGATGCGCACGGCGTCCTTCTCGGTGGTCACGATAAACTCCACTTTTTTCTCGATCGCCTCTTTGAAGATCGATTCGAAATCCGATTTCTTAAACCGGTAATGGTCGAGAAACCGGCGCGTAAAAACAATCGATCCGCCGAGATCGCGAACAAACTTCTCGAAACTCTCCGGCACCGCGATTCCCGAAAACGTGCCCACTCGCTTGCCTTTCAGAAAATCAAGCGGCTGCTTCTCATCGGCTCCGGCGCCGAAGCGTTGCAAATATTGCGGGCGGTGCGCGCACTCGATAATGTCGGCGTGCGGATTGTGTTTTTTGATAAGCTCCTCCAGCTCCAGGTCGCGCTGGCCGTTGGACTTCGTGAGGAAAACGTAGCTCGCGCGCTTGATGTGCTTGATCGGCTCGCGCAGGATTCCGCGCGGCAGCAGGTTGCCATTGCCGAACGGGTTGGTCTTGTCAACGAGCAGCAGGTTGAGCCGCCCCTTGAGCGGCAGGTATTGGAAACCGTCGTCGAGCACGAGCGTGTCGCAGCCGAATTTCTTGATCGCATACATGCCGGCCTTCACGCGGTTTTTGTCCACAAGCACGAGCACGCCCGGCAGGTTTCGCGCGAGCATGTAAGGCTCGTCGCCCGCGTGCTCCGAGTCGAGCAGCACGGTCTTGCCGTCGCTCACGATGCGCGGCGGCGGCTCCGCGGCGTGCGTGATCCAGTTGATCCACTTGCGCCAGAACGGGGGCGACTTGCTCTTGTAGCCGCGGCTGAGGATGGCGACCTTGCGCCCGCGATCGCGAAGCGCCGCGGCGAATTTTTCCACCACCGGCGTCTTGCCCGTGCCGCCCACCGTGAGGTTTCCCACCACGACGACGAGGCACCCGAGCGGCTGATCATGAAAAATGCGCCTCCGGTAAAGCCAGTAGCGCGCCTGCACAATCCCGCTGAACATAAACGACAGCACCTGCAAAAATCCCGCGAACAATGTCGCCGCCGTCCCCTCCGCGCGCCCGAAGATCACATCGATGGCGAAAGCTTCGAAGCTGCGGATTTTTCTTTGAAACCAGGAGGACATTTGCGATGCGGGCTTTTACAAAAGGCGTGGATCGTTGCGGTTGGGATTGAGTATTGACGATGAGGGCGGTGTGGCGTTCGTTGACAGACTTCTATCACGAAGTTGATCCAACCATGCAACTCAATCTCGTAAAATCCAAAATTCATCGTGCCGAAGTCACCGACATGAGCCTCAACTACGAGGGCAGCCTCGCCATCGACATCGAGCTCATGGAAATGGTGGGCCTGCGCCATTACGAAAAAATCCTCGTGAGCAACCTCGCCAACGGCGAACGCTTCGAAACCTACGCCATCGCCGCCCCCGCCGGCTCGCGCGTCTTCAGCCTCAACGGCGCGACCGCCCACCTCGGCAAGCGCGGCGACCTCATCACCATCATGAGCTTCGCCAACGTTGACGAAAAGGAGGCCGAGGGTTGGAAACCGCAAGTGCTCCTCCTCTCCGAGGCGAACAAGAAAATCGTGAAACTCTCTCACAAGTGACGCGCGGCGGCCTGAAAAACGCCAAGATTCAACCTAACGCACACCCGTGCAAAAAAAGTCCAATCAATCGAAAATCGAAAATCGAAATTTTCCTCATGAGCTACAAACTCTTCATTCCCGGCCCGATCGCCGTCTCTGAAAAAACGCTCCGCGCCATGGCCCAGCCCATGATCGGACACCGCAGCGCCGACTTCGTCGCGCTCTTCAACGCCGTCCAGCCCGAACTCCAGACGCTGATGTATACGAAGGACCCCGTTTACATCAGCACCAGCAGCTCGTGGGGCTGCATGGAAGGCGCGATTCGCAATGTCGTCAAAAAGAAGGTGCTCAACTGCATGAACGGCGCCTTTTCCGACAAATGGTTCGACGTCTCGAAACGCTGCGGCAAGGACGCAGGCGCGCTCAAAGTCGAGTGGGGCCAGCCCATCGAACCCGACGCGCTCCGCGCGGAACTCGCCACCGGCCAATACGACGCCGTCACCCTCATCCACAACGAAACCTCCTGCGGCTGCATGAGCGACCTGCCCGCGCTCATGGCCGTGCTGCGCGACTTCCCCGACGTCATCTCGATCGTCGACACCGTCAGCTCCTGCAGCGTCGTTCCGATCAAAAAGGACGAACTCGGCATCGACGTGCTCATCACCGGCTCGCAAAAAGCGCTCGCGCTCCCTCCCGGCCTCTCGCTCATGTCGGTCTCCAAGCGCGCGCTCGAACGCGCCGCCACCGTCGAAAGCCGCGGCTACTATTTCGACTTCCTTGAATTCCAAGCCAACTGGGAAAAAGGCATGACGCCCAGCACGCCCGTCATCCCTCTCATCTACGCGCTCAAGTCGAAACTCGACGACATCAAGGCCGAGGGACTCGACGCCCGCCACGCCCGCCACGCGCAGCTCAACAAAATGGTGCGCGACTGGGGCTTTGCGAAAGGCTTCAAACTCTTCCCGAAGGAAGGCTACGGCTCGCTCTCGCTGAACTGCTTTGCCAACACGCTCAACTACGACATCGCCGCCCTGAACAAAATCCTCAAGGCCGAGCACAACCTCGTGATCGACGGCGGCTATGGAAAGCTGAAAGGCAAAACCTTCCGCATCTCGAACATGGGTGACGAAACCGTGGAAACGATCACCTCGCTCATCGCCTCCCTCGACGCCGCGCTTGCGAAAACGCCGAAGCTCGCGGCGTAAGCGCCAGCTTTCGAACACTCACGTAGGGGCGTCGCTTGCGACGCCCTTTTTTACTTTCCATACCTCCGCAATGCTTTACACCCCAAGCGCCGCACTCAACACCACGCCATAACCAAAATGACACCCGATCAGAAACACTGTATTAAAGAGGCGCATTTAGCATTGCCAGAAGGGTTTGGAGCCAAACCCGCAAGTGAGAGCGCACTTTGCGCATTTGAGAAAAAATTCGGGCCGATACCCGCTGATTATCGTTGGTATCTCGCAGAGTGCGGCGGCGGTGTTGTTCGTTCCGAGACATTGGACGATATCAAAGAGCTGACGAAGAGCCACAGAAAGTTCGAACGAGAAGCCGCAATGGACGGAGGATGGAAGAAGCGAGATGGTTTTCTTATCGGCTGGGACGGCAGCGGAAATCCCATAAGCATGGATACTGCGACCGGACAGATCATGGTTGAAGACCATGATTTTGGTGGTGTTCACGTTTTAGCCGCATCGTTCGCTGACTTTTGTTTGGGAACAAAGTGAAAACATAATCCGCGTAACGCTCACATTTTTCCATGGCATCCACGACCAACTTTCCCGCACCGCCCGCCATCCTCAATGAGCGCGATCTCCGCGCAGCCGATTTCAGCGCGCCCGGTGCCGCCCCTTCAGCCCTTCAGCCCTTCAGCCCTTCAGCCCTTTCCTCCCCCGCCCTTCTTCGCATTTACGCGTGGATGCAACTCGCGCGCCTCACGGACAACCGCATCCTTGACCTCTTCCGCCAGGGTTTGATCAAGGGCACCGTCACCGGAGGACAGGGACACGAAGGGCTCGTCGTGCCCCTTGCGCTGCTCGCCGACAAAACAACCGATGTCATTTCCTTCACGCATCGCGGACTCGGCGGACATCTCATTTGGAGCCAGCATCTCTGCACGCACCTCAACCAGTATTTTGCAAACTCCGAAAGCCCCACGCAGGCCCGCGAGGGAAACGTCCATCGCGGCGACCCGGCGAATCGCTCGCTCCCGATGGTCAGCCATCTCGGCGCGATGGCGTCCAATGTCACCGGTTGCACCGACGCGCAACGCCGCGCGGGGAAAAATGCCGTTGGCATCGCCATTTTCGGCGAGGGCGCGTCATCCACCGGCGACATTCACGAGACGCTCAACCTCGCCTCGCTGCTCAACATCCCCGTTCTTTTTGTCATCGAAAACAACCGCTACGCCTACTCGACACCCTACGAGGAGGAATGCGCGCCCGGCGCGGCCCTCTGGCAGCGCGCCGCTGGCTATGGCATCGAGGGCTTCGCGCTCGACGGCACAAATCCCGAACTCGCCGCCGCCACGCTTGCCGCCGCGCTCGAAAAAGTCCGCGCCACTTCGCGCCCCATGCTCGTTGAAGCCAGTGTCGTCCGCCTCCGCGGGCACGCCGCTTACGACACTTGCGATTATTATCCGCCCGGCGAGTCCGAGCGCATCGCCGCCGCCGATCCACTCCCGAAATTCCGCGCCCGCCTTGCAGGCGCGGGCCACGCCGCGCAACTCGACGCAATCGACGCCGAGCTCTCCGCCTATCTCGAAACCTGTGTCAAAATTTCGCTCACCGTGCCGCGTCCCGCCTCCGATGCCGCACCGATGCAACGCGACATTTTTGCCCCCGCCGCCGAACCGATGCCGTGGAAACCCGCCATCGAGCTTGCCGACAACTCACCCTTGACGATGGCGCAGGCCATCAACGCCGCTCTTCGCAAAATCCTCACCGAACGTCCCGAGTCGCTCATACTAGGCCAGGACATCGGAACCTACGGCGGCCCGTTCAAAGTCACCGAGCATCTGTTGCGCGATTTCGGACGCCCCCGCGTCATGAACGTCCCGCTCGCCGAGAGCGCCTGCACCGGTTT
This sequence comes from Ereboglobus luteus, assembly GCF_003096195.1. Classification (NCBI taxonomy): domain Bacteria; kingdom Pseudomonadati; phylum Verrucomicrobiota; class Opitutia; order Opitutales; family Opitutaceae; genus Ereboglobus; species Ereboglobus luteus. The sequence goes on from NZ_CP023004.1 coordinate 4,097,243, forward strand.
CACAATCGGCCTCGCGCTCGGCGGACGCCGTCCAATCGAGGAGTTCCAGTTCGCCGATTTTTCCACGGAGGCAGTCACCCAAATCACACAAAACGCCGCCACCTACCGCTTCCGCTCCGGCGCGCAAGTGCCGCTCGTTTTGCGATTCCCCTGCGGCGGCGGAATCACCCTGGGCTCCTTTCATTCGCAGGAACTCGAATCGCTGTTCACCGCATTCCCCGGCCTCAAGGCGCTCTACCCGAGCAATCCGCAGGATGCGTTCAACGCCATCCTCGCCGCCTACGAGGACAACAACCCCGTTCTCGTTTTCGAGCACAAGGGCCTCTACCGACGCGGCAAGTCGCCCATCACGTGGGACTCGAATTACCGAGACATCTGGCAACCCGCGCATCTGCGCGCGGGCGACTTCGCCACTTTTGTTTCCTACGGCGAAATGACTCACATTGCAGCCGAGACCTGCGATTATTTCACCGCTGAATACGAGCGCAACCTCGACCTCTTCGACCTGCGCTGCCTCGCTCCGCTGAACCTCGATTCCATCCGAGAGTCACTCTCTCGCACGCACCGCCTGATCGTGTTGCACGAAGGCCGGCGCTCGCACGGTTTCGGCGCCGAGCTCGTGGCGCAGCTCACCGAGGAACTTTTCTTTTCGCTCGAAGCCCCGCCGCTGCGCATCGCATCGCTCGACATGCCGGTGCCCTTCGCCCCCGAACTCGAACACGTCTTCCGCCCCACAAAGGACAGCGTGATCGAAAAAATCACCGCATGGATGGGTTGAGTCGATTTTGGATTTTTGGATTTCGCAAATGCCGTGTTTTCCAAAAAACATACAACGCACATTCAGCACTCCCATCCGTCCCATCTGCCTCATAAAAAATCTCATCGAAAAATCGCCGCGCGCAAACAACATCCTCTTTTCCCATGCCTACAAAAAAATCCAAAAAAACAAAATCCCAAATCAGCGCCGCGCAGTGGCGTAAAATTCGGCTCTTCGCCATGGATGTCGACGGCATCCTCACCGATGGCTCGCTCATCGTCTCAAGCGACGGCACCGAGTCGAAAACCTTCAGCATCCTCGACGGTGCCGGCCTCATTTACCTCGGCTGGGCCGGCATCACCACCGCATGGCTCTCGGGCCGCAAATCCGGCGCGACAACCGTCCGAGCCAAGGACCTGAAAATCCCGTATGTCGTCCAGGGCCAGGACGACAAACTCGCCGAACTTAAAAAACTCGCCGCCAAGCTCAAGCTCACCGCCGACCAGATTGTTTACATGGGCGATGACGCCATCGACGCGCCCGCGATAAAATGGGCCGGCATCGGCATCAGCGTCTCCAACGCCCAGCCCCCCGCGCTCGCCGCGGCGGACATCATCACCAAAAAAGCCGCGGGCGCGGGCGCCGTCCGGGAAATCTGCAACTGCATCCTCGCCGCCCACGGGAAATAGTTTTCCGAAACAACGCGCGTGCGCGCCCTTCTCACAGCACTCCTGTTTTCCGCCCTCGCCGCCGGTGTTTTTGCCGGCGCCGGGGGCAGAAGCATTTTCGCAAACGTCCCGGTCAAGAATCCCCGGTATCCCGCGTTCAACGACGCCGGGCACCGCACATCGCTTATCTCCGGGGAACAGGCCACCATCATCAATACCCGCCAGATCGACATCGGCCGGCTCGAATTCATCCAATACCCCGGGGACGGAAGCGCCCGTGTCGTGACCCGCATGACAGCGCCCGTGGCAAGTGTGTTCGAGTTCGACTCGCCGGCACCGAGAATCGAGGGAAAAGAAAATGTCCGCCTCGCACGCGAGGACGAACTCGACGTGACGGGCGAGGACTGGGCCTATGATCATGCGCGGCAAAAACTCACGATAAACAAAAACGCCCGCATCCTCTACAAAGCCCCGCTCAAAAACATCCTCGGCCGTTCCGCCACCGATCAACCGGCTTCCCAAAATCCCCCATCCGCACTCGAGCCCGACGAGACGCTCGTCACCGCCGATTCGCTCGCGCTCACACAAAACGAAACGAACGGCACAACCCTGGCCGTCCTCAACGGCAACGTCGTCATCACCTCGGTCGACGGCCTGCGCCTTGCCTGTGATCACCTCGAAATCACCGCCGCGCGCCTCCGCGACAAAGACCCCGCGCTCACACCGCTCGACAAATTCCAGCTTCTCGTCGCCACCGGCAATGTCCGCCTCACCCAAGGCGCACGCACGGTCACTTGCGGACGCGCCGATGTTTTTCCGCGTGAGGACCGCATCACGCTCACACAAAACGCCGTCGTCACCGACACTGAACTCAAGATCACCGCCGCCGGCGACCCGCTCGTCCTCCACCGCGCCGACCGCCGCATCGAAGGCAAAACCGGACGATTCATCCTCCCGCCCTGGCAGGCAACCGGCACGGAACCGCGCGTGGAAAATGCCAAATTGGAAAACACGGTCATCACCGCCGGCAACTTTGTCATGAGGGAGGCACCCGACGGTCTCACCCACGCCAATCTCGATGAAAACGTAACTGTCGCCGCCACGGACACCCGGCTCACCTGCGATCACCTCGTGCTTGCCGTCACACCGCAGAAACAACCCGCTCCCGACGCACCCGCGCCAAAAATCGCACCGCTGCAACATTTCCTCGCCATCGGCAACGTCCACCTCGCCCAAGCCAGCCGCGAAGCGACCGGCGGCCAGGCCGAAATCCTGCCGAATGAGGATAAAATCATACTCACCCAAAACCCCGTGCTCATCGATCACGAGGCATCCGCAACCGCCTCGGCGGATATTTTCACGCTTCAACGGCTCGAACGCCGCCTGACCGCCGAAAACAATGTCCGCATCACCCTTCCCCCGATCAAGGACCTCAGCGCAAACACGCCCCAGGGCCCCGCAGCCTCGCCCGACATCGACACGGTTGTCACCAGCCGGACGCTCACCATGTGGACAACTCCCGACGAACTGTCGCACGCCGTTTTTGACGGGGACGTCCACCTCGAGGGAACGAATCTCGACCTCGCCTGCAACCACCTGACGGTTGACGCAGATCCACGCAAGACCGGGGCACCGCCTCAACCGCCGAAACCGGATTCAACGCTCGACCCCAAACTGCAAACCATCGCCTCCAAGATTCTCCTGCTGGTTGCGACGGGGGATGTGCGATTCAAACAGCTTTCACGCGAAGTCACAAGCGGTCGCGCCGAGATCATTCCCGCCGAGGATCGCATCACGCTCACGGAAAATCCAGTCATCATAGATCGCTCGAATCCGGACGAAACAGTCACCTTCAGCAGCGAAAAACTCACGCTCATCCGCGGCGAGGAAAACATTGAGGGAGAAAAAATAAAAATCACCCGCACCACGACAAAACCGCAACCGTAGCGCCCAACCGTCAAATCCCCGTCAATCGGACGCGATACATTTTTTTGATTTTGCAATATCGCGGGGTGCGTCACGAAAAATGTTGTGACGAAAAATACTTGAAAAGTGGTTGCGATTAGTGGGATGTAGTTAAGCCATGAGTGGCTTTAGCAGCCTTTGACAACTTGGGCGGTCATTTATTTCTCTCTTTGCTCTAACCTAATTCATCCAATCCAACATAATTGTGCGAAAACTCCGGCTATAACGGCACCGGTGCCACCCACAAAATTTTGAACTCCTTTCCTACATGAAAACCTCATTGAACAATCCGCGGACCTTTTTCGCCGCGATATTCCTGACAGCATGCGCGCTTTCACCGTTGCGCGCGGATGAAGCCCAATGGCAGGGCACCGGCACGGGTGACTGGAGCCGGCCCGAAAACTGGACGCCCGCAGCGCCCAGCGCCACCGGCACGGCCTACATCGACAACAGCGGCACGGCCGTGGTCGCCAATTCCACGTTTGAGGTTGGCGGCATTGTTGTGGGAAGCAATGGCGCGGGCGGATTGATCCTTGGCACCGACGCGGTTGTCACGGCCACAGCCCCGGCGGCGGGAAATTTATACATCGGCGAAAATGCCGGCGGCAACGGCTCGCTGGTAATGTGGAGCAACGCCTCGCTTGAAACACTCCACGCCACGATTGGTTCCGACGGGACAGGCTCGGTGTCGCTGCACAACAACGCCTCGCTCAAAACCGACGGCGCCCACATCGGCTTGAACGCCGGCGCGGTCGGCACGGTGTCTGTTGACGGCAACGCGACATGGGACGCGGGCACTCTCCATATCGGCGGCTCCAGCAGCGCCGCGGGCAGCTGGGGAACGGGACAGTTGACCATTCAAGGCAGTGGTGCGGTAACGAGCTCCGACAATATAATCGGCGCGGGAGTTGACGGAAGCGGTGAAGTCAAGGTGTCGGGCAACGGCCAGTGGACCATCGGCACTGCATTGACTGTCGGCGATTATGGCAGCGGTCTTTTGGAGATCAGGAACAATGGCAAGGTGGTCAGCGGGACGGAGTCCGCTCTCTCGAGCGCATATCTCATCGGTTTCGATGCAGCCGGGACAGTATCCATTTACGACAATGGCATTTGGGACATGACCGAAGCCGATGTCATAACACACGAGTTTGCAATCGGCGGTTCGTCGAATGGCACGCTGAACATCAACGACCAAGGCTCGGTCATTTTCCCCGGTGTGATCGCACTCGGAAATTACAGCACGGGCGTGGGCACGATCAACTTGAACGGCGGCGTGCTGGAAGTCGCCGGACTTGAAAAAAAGGCCGGCGCGGCTGTGGTCAGTTTCAACAGCGGCACGATTCGCGCGGCCGCGGATTCGGCAGATTTTATCTCGGGGATTTCGTATGTCAGCATCCTCAACGGGGGCGCGGGCGTTGATACCAACGGCCATAACGTTATCATCGGCACCAATTTCATCGGCAGCGGCGGACTGATAAAAACGGGCGCTGGTTCGCTCACCTTTTCCTCGGCGCAATCCTACTCGGGAACAACGACCATCAAGGCCGGCGTGATCACGGCGGGCGTCGCGAACATAATCATAAACAGCGCCGCGCTCGTGGTTGACGGCACATTCAACCTCAACGGCTACGACCAGCAAGTGGGCGACCTGTCCGGCGCGTCGTCAGGCGTGCTTTCGGGCATCGGCAAATTAACCGTGAACAACTCGGAGGACAGCACTTATTCCGGCGCCCTCAAAATCACGGGCACACTGGTCAAGGCGGGATCGGGCACGCTGACCATGGATGGAAACACCGCCGCCGCGGATTTCGGAGGTTTGGTGTCAGTAACCGCGGGCCAGCTAAATATCGCCTCAAACAACGCCCTCGGCGCCGGCACGATTGACAACGGCAGCGTCATTGAAATCGCCGACGGCGTGACCGTGTTCAGCAACACCATCACCGGCGCGGGCATCACCGAAGTGAGCTCCTCCGGCGTGAACCTAACCGGCACGCAAACAAATTACGCGGGCACTTGGAATATCACCGGAAGCGGCACAGTGGCCTCGCAAGAAAACCTCGGCGCGGACGCCACCGTCGAAATCGAAACCGACGGAAGCCTGACGCTCAAGACAGCCACCGCGGGAAATTTCCAGTGGAGCAACACCCTGCGGGGCAGCGGCACATTGACCGTGAATCTCACCGGCACGTCGGACGTTTTCAGCATGAACACCACGACGACCGGAGCCGGTTTCCAAGGCGCGGTGGAATTGAAAAACAGCGCCTATGTCATAGACGATTCGACGGAAGCTCTGCTCGCAAACGCGACCCTTTCACTGGGCACAGGCAACGCCACCCAAATCGCGGCAAGCTCCGGCACACGCCAGATCGGCGGCATCACACTTGACGGCGGCTTGCTGCAATTCGGCGAAGTCGAACCGATGGCGGGTCAGGTCGAAACCGTGTTGAAGACAGGCACCCTCACTGTCGGCTCCGGCAGCATCCAAGTGGGCTTCAAAGAGCCCGGATTGATCCCGAGCGGCACAGATCTCACGGCGCTGGAAGGCACGCCGTTGCTGAAGCAGGACGACGGCGACGTGCTCATGAAATTGATCGAGGCCGACTGGGCCTCCGGCAACGCCGCCAATCTTGTCATCCACGACGGAAACGGCGCGGTGGTCAGCAATTCACACAGCATCAACCTTTCGCACGACGGCGTGACGACAGACGCCGTCGCCACTTACGACTATGTGGCAAGCACCGGTGCCTCGAGCGACGGCCTCTATATTTCCTACGGGCTGAAACAACTTGATATCCTCGACGGACGCACGATGGTTCTCGATCACGACGACGGCACCGCCGCCGGTTCGACGCTGAACACAAAAATCACAGGCGACGGCAGCCTCGACATAAAGGCCACCGATTGGATCATGCTCAGCAACGCGGAAAGCGATTACACCGGCACCACGAGCGTGAGCAGCGGCACGCTCCGGCTTGGTGCAAATGGAGCATTGGGGCAGACCTCCATGCTCGCGATTGAAGACGGCGCCGCGTTCGACGCCGGCAACTTCGCCCAGGAAATCGGTGCCCTCAACGCCAAGGAAAACTCGATCCTCGCGCTCAACAGCGGCACGCTGCAACTCAATGCCGACAGCGAAATCCGTGGCACCGTCACCGGCAGCACGAGCGCAAACCTCGTCGTCAACTCCTCCACGCTCGCCGTTTACGGCGCAAACGCCGATCTGCATTCCCAAATCACCATCAATGCGGATTCCGCCGCGCTTCTTGACAATGCGGGCGGTCTCGGTGACGGCATCATCGAGTTTACCGACAGCACCGGAAGCCTGACCATTTCGAACACCGCAAGCGGCACGCTCGAGAACACACTCGTTGGCAGCGGACGCTTGATTAAGGAAGGCGCAAACACACTGACCATTGCGCAAGCCAACAGCGACTTTGAAGGCGCCGTGGACATCAACGAGGGCCGTTTGCTCGCCACGCACATCTCCGCCCTGAACATCGCAACCGTCAACGTGGGCACCGACGCCATCTACGAACTCTCGGGCGTGAACGGCACGCTCTCCAACACGGTCGCCGGCTCGGGCACGCTCGCACTCACAAACAATGCCGCCGTCACAATCACCCGTGCCAACACCATCGCCTCGACACTCGGTGTCGATATGAACAACGCCCGGCTCATCGCCGCCGCGACCGGCATGAGCCTTGGAAATGTTTACATGAACAGCAGCCGGCTAAGCTTCGCCGCGGGCACTCCAAAAACAATGACGATAGCCCGGCTCGACGGCGTGGACTCGATTCTCTCCCTCAATGTCGATTTCGATGAGGTGAGGCGGCTTGCCACCGGAAAAACCTGGACCGTGATTGATGGCGGTCTAGCGGGCGATTACTTGCAAATCAGCGAAAACGCATCCGGCGTGTTCGGCGTCAACATCGTGTCCACAGGCCAAGCCCCCGCCGAGGGCTCCTATGTGGAACTGATCAACTTCACCGGCGCGGCGGGAGACGACACCGCGCAGTATCACCTCGTCGATATTTATGGAAACCAGATCGACGAACTCGATCTCGGTCTCAACAAATTCGTCTTGATAAAGGGCACTGAGAACACCGGGCTGCTCAACGACAACGCATGGTATTTGCAGGACACTGGACAATCGAGCGTTGTCGACGCCGCCATCGCCGCCGCGGCCATGCTCGGCAGGGATTGGAATTACGCAATGGACTCCATGCACCAGCGCATGGGCGAAATCCGCATGGAACGCGAAGCGCTTGCCCCCAACGCCGCCAACAAGGGCAACATCTGGCTGCGCGGACGAGGCTATCAACTGAATGCGGACGCGGACATGAGCGGACGCTCCTACACGCAATACGGCTACGGCGTCACCGCGGGCGGGGATCGCGCTTTCAACACCGAAAACGCAACATGGCTCCTCGGCGTGTTTGCCGACGTCGGCGCGGTTGATCTCGATCTTGACAACAGCGGCGAAAGCCAAAGTCGCACGGTGGCATTCGGCGTGTATGGCAGCTGGTTGCACAAAAGCGGCTGGTATGCCGACGCCATCATCAAGGGCGGGCACCAAGAGCAAACCATCGACGCCAAGAGCCCGAACGGCCATGTGACCAACGGCGAGGACAACACCAACATGGGCGGAATCTCTGTCGAAATTGGCCGCCGCTTCAACTGGAGCAACGGCTGGTGGCTTGAACCTTCCGTGCAGGCGTCGATGTCATGGTTTGGAAAAGCGGAATATGAAACCACGTCCACAGTGAGCGCGTTCGATATAAACATGGAGTCGTTGCGTTCGCAGCAATACCGCGTCGGCATCCGCACGGGCCGCCAATTCCGTGACACAAAGTGGCATCCCTACGGAAAACTGGCCGCCGCAAAAGTGAGCAGCAGCGGCGGGCTCGTGGAGATACTTGACCGGGAGTTCACGCCCGATTGCGAGGGCTGGCGTTTCGAGGTCGGTCTCGGCGCCATGTATCGCCTCACCGACATCAGCCAAGTGTATTTGGAATATGAATACGCGACCGCCGACAACTACGACCGTCCATGGGCGTTCAACCTCGGCTACCGCGTGCTCTGGTAATCCGCGACACTACGCGAACTTTTTTATTCGCAAGTTTTGTTGAATGTGTTTCCGCCACACGGCGGAAACACCGGCTTGCTTCGCAAAATCAGGCCACTTGGAGACGGCAGCGCGCACTTCGTCGATAATCGTCTCGGCGCGCCCGCGTTTCATGATCGCGTTTCGCGCGCACGCCCTGAAATCGGCCAAGGTGAAACCGTCGCGCTTGCCGTTCATTGTCATCTGATGCTGCGATGTCCAGTCGCCGTCTGGATTGTAACTAAACGTCAGGTCAAACGCCGGTGAAAGTGTCCAGCGCCCGGCTTTGTTCATGAGAAAGGCGATGTTTTTCACATGGTCGTCCTGATTGCGCGCGATGATGTTGAAAACCATGCGCCGGAATTGCTCCTCGACCGAGTCTGTTTGCATACCGAGTATTCGTATCACTTGCAGCGCCTGTTCATACGAATAGGCTCCCGCGCTGTTAAAATCATAATGAGCCATCGCGCAGAGCGACTGCATGTGAAGCTTTCCGCCGCCGGGCAGCCGGTCAAAACGGCGCGTCATGAAATGGCGGCGTCCATGCTCCTCCAGCAAACGGCATTCGCTCATGGCTATGCCCGCCTCGCGAGCCATTAGTGAATACGCATACTCAATCGCGCCGTAACCTTTTGGGTCGGCGAGTTCCTTGTCGCGGTTGTTTGAGACACCATCGAATTTGAGCAACCAATATTCGAAACCGTCACCTGCGCCGACCTGGCCTGAACGCACTTCGTTGGTGAGGGGATTCCAAGCGATGACCGCCTTGGCGCGCGCGCCGCCCGCGGATGTTCCGACCCTCAAAATGTCCTTGAGCGACTGTGCGCGTTTTCCATCGGAGAATGTGCCCTTCAAATCATTGCGATGCTGGAGCACTTCGGAGGCGAGTTTTACCAGCGCGTCGATTTCGATTTTTTTCGCCGCGCGCGTCACGGGGCCGACCACCGGCGCAAATTCAAGCGCCCCCATGCCGCGCCCCCCCGTGTAACAAAGGCGTTCAACGGCATTGAACGAGTCCGGCGTCCGACCCTGCGTGGCAAGCCATGCGTTGATGAGCGCGTTGCCAAATTTGTCCGGCAGCGAGTCTGCCAGCATTCCCGGCAATCCATGAAATGTCCGCCATGGCAAATTGGGAAAACTATAAATGCGATCACTCAATGGCATCACAATGGGAGCAACTTGAATGCCGCTTTCAATGAATGTGCGCTCGTATTCAAAACCCGCCACCTCCGTCGGGCCATTTACTGAAACCGCGCCGATGGTGCGCCCCCATAGCTTCACTTCCGCGATCGTTGTCATGTGTCGTCTCCCCATGTCCAGTTGCTGGGTTTTGGCTCTTCCAGCAGAAACTGCCCGGCGGTGCGATTGGGCTCGGAATACCTTGCCGAATCGGGGCGCGGTCGTGCGCGCTTACGCTGACGGCCCCTCAATTTCAATTGCGCCATCGGGCTCGGCGGTAATTCAGGAATCAGATCGTTGAAACGCTCGATCAGTCCCAAGACACGGCAGACGCGAATGAGCGCTACTAGTTGTGACGAGCCTCCGTTTTCCATCCGTTCCAATGTGCGTTTGGACACGCCCGCAAACTTCGCAAGTTGTGCTTGTGTCATATTTTCAGAGAGGCGTGTTTGCGCCAGCCTGTGCCCAAGTGTTTTGAGAATTGGTTGATCGGACATGTTTTGTTCGATTTTCATTCTTCGCACAATTTGGCGAAAAATATCATTTATGTCAATATATTCGTCAAAAAGAGCGATTTATTATCATTAACATAATTCGCTATAATTGTCGGCTTATATCGATTTATGGCATTTTTTCGCCATTTTTCGCGATTATCATAATATTGAATTAAATTTTTTCTTTTTCCAATTGGCGATTACCGGGGCTTTTTCTTGGTCGAGGGTATCGAGTCTTTTATGGTTGCCGAAATGCGCGTCGTCTTCTTTCTGCTTCTCTGCAACAGGGGAACGCTCATGTGACTCCGGTTGCGCGAAACATCAACCATGTCACTTCTCCCATTCTCAAGCCAGCTCATCGCTGATGTCGGCATTTCCTTTGGCGACGAGGGCAAAGGCCGTCTCATTCCCGAACTCGCCAGTGAACTGCGTGGCACCCCCGCCGCGGTTTCCGTGGTGCTTAAGGTCAACGGCGGCGCAAACTCCGGGCACACCGCCGCCGGCATCAAGCTCAATCTTCTGCCTGCCGGCGTCGTCGAGCGCGAAATCGCGCACTTGGCAATCGGCTGCGGGGTTGTCGCCGATCCGCGCAAGGTCTGGTGGGAGGCGCTCCCGCTTGAAAAAAAGGGCTACCCCACCCTTTCGCGCCTGCTCATCGACGAACGCGCGATGGTTTCCGACTTCACGCACCGCCTGCTTGATCTCGCGTGGGAGGATTACCGATCCAACGTTCTTCGCGAGGAGCCGCGCGGTTCCACCGGACGCGGCATCACGCCCGCATTCTGCGACGAAACCGGCCAGTGGCAGATCACCTTCGCCGACTTTCTGGCTTCGCCCAACGACTACCGTAAAAAACTCGCCCAGCGCGCAGATCGCGCCTGCCGCACCATCCAGCACGTCTGCCAAGTCAGCGCCGCCACATGGGATTCGTTTTTCGAAAAACTGACCGCTGCCGAACGCCGCGCCAACGCCGAGGCCATAGAACTCGGTGTTTTCTCTGCAGGCGAATTTGATTTCAATCGATTCAAAGGCTCCGCGCCCTTCACCCTCAATCTCGACGCGCTCGCCGACACCTATTGGCACGCCGGCTCCTCACTCGCAAAAAATATCGGCGAGGTTCGCGAGCTCATCCGCAGCGAGGTTCGCGCCGGACGCACCATCATTGGCGAATTCGGCCAGTCTTACTGGCTCGACAAACGCCACGGCTTCTCGCCCAACGTCACTGCGTCGCACACTTTCTCGCCGGAGTTTTTCGAGAGCGCCGGCATTCCACTCCAGCGCATCCATACCTTCGGCGTCGCCAAGGCCTACGACACCAAGGTCGGCACTCACACCTTCATAACGCAAATGGACGACGCGCACCCGCTCGCCGCCAAACTCAAGCAAATCGAATTTGGCACCAGCACCGGACGCCAGCGCATGGTTGGTTGGTTTGACGCCGTTGAAAAAGGCGACGCGCTCCGCTACGGCGGCTATCAAGATCTCATGATCAACAAGGCCGACGCGCTCACCCATGACGGTGATTGGCTCGGTGATCTCCTTATTTGCACCGCCTACGAGGACGCGTCCGGCAAACGCTATCATCACGTCCCCCGCAACGAGGCCATCCGCCGCGCCCTTCGTCCCGTCTACACAAAACACGCGGGGTGGACCGAGGACATTTCGAAAATCCGAAGCTTCGCCGATCTTCCAGAAAACGCCCGTCACTACGTCGCAGCAATGTATCGAACCACGATCGAGGTCGCGTTCCACGGCGATTACGGCAACGACCTTTCGCGCATTCCCGCCTCCGCGCTGCCCAACTTCCGCTACCTCGGTGTCGGCCCGGAACCCTCGCAACTCATCAAGGATATCCCCACTGCGACGGAGCTGCTCAAACTTACCTGAGTTTACTCACGCGCTTCCGCCCTCGCATGCCCGCACCGTGTTCGCCGCGCACAACAGCACAAAAGTAAAAAAGCGCAGAGACACTGTTTCGCGTTTTTTTCTTATCGGCGGCAACACACACGGCGCGGGCATAGCCTTCCTTCTCACGCTATTTCTGCTTCTGGCCAGCGGTTGCTCGAGTGTTCGGAAAAATTACGCCAAGGTCGCCTCAGAGGCGCTGCCCCCGCCTCCGCACACGATCAACACAAGGCACATCGCCGAGCAACTCGCCATGCAGCCCGAGGGACATTCCGGCTTCCGGCTCCTCGCACTCGGCACCGAGGCGCTCACCGCCCGCATCGCACTCGCTGACCAGGCCGCCAGTTCGCTCGATGTCCAATATTACATGATTCACGACGACTCCACCGGTCGCCTCGTCATCAAGCACATCCTGGCCGCCGCCGACCGTGGCGTGCGCGTGCGCGTGCTTATCGACGACATTCATGTGATCGGCAACGACCGCAATATCCTTGCCATCGACACGCATCCCAATGTCGAGGTCCGCATCTTCAACCCCTTCAAAATTCGAAAAAGCCTCGCGCTCGGCCTTGCCACCCAGTTCCTCTTCGATGGGCGCCGTCTCAACCGGCGCATGCACAACAAATCCTTCATCGCCGACAACCAGGTCGCGATCATCGGAGGGCGCAACATCGGCGACGAATATTTCGACGCCCGGCAAGACATGAACTTCCGCGACCTCGATGTTCTCGCCGTCGGCCCCATCGTCGCCCAGATCAGCCAAAGTTTCGACGATTTCTGGAACAGCGACGCCGCCTACCCGCTCGTAGCATTTTACGATCAAGACAAAGCCTCCAAAAAACTAATCGCCCTTCGCGCCACCCTTGAAAAGAACGCGCGCGATTACCCCTCGACTGAAAATATCCGCGTCCTATTCTCCCCGACCTTCGCCATTGACGACGACCCCGACGACCTCTTCGAAGACGATCTGACCGAATCCCATGCAGAAACACCCCACCCTCGGCGCTTCAACTGGTGCTGGGCGCCCGCGCAACTCATCGCCGACGATCCCGGCAAGGCAAACCCCTACGACGCCCCAAAAAAAGGCCCGCACATCGGCGAAAAACTCGCCGAAATCATCACCACCGCCAATGAGGAACTCCTTCTCATCTCCCCTACCTTGTCCCCCGTCCCCAAGGGGTGGAAATGTTCGGCAATCTCGTCAAACGCGGCGTCGACGTAAAACTTCTCACCAACTCGCTCGCCTCCACCGATGTCGCCATCGTGCATGCCGGCTACGCCCGTTACCGCGCCCCGCTCATTGATGCCGGCGTCCAGCTTTACGAGCTTCGGGTCATTCCGTCCTCAACTAAAAAACGATTCTTCCGGGGCAAACGCACCGGCATCAGCCTCCACGCAAAAGCCTTTGTCATCGACCGACGCATTACCTTCATCGGCTCCATGAACATCGACCCCCGCTCCGAACTCCTCAACACCGAGATGGGCGTGCTGGTCGAAAGCCCCGAACTCTCCCGCGAACTCGCCGCATTCTTCAACGAGGCCATTGAGCCCGATAGCAGCTACCAAGTCCGCATCACCAAGCCCGACACCGAAGGCAACCGCAAACTCTACTGGACCGGCACCCCCGACGGCAAACCCGCCACCTACAACACCGACCCCAACGCCAGCGTCTGGCGCCGCGTGAAAACCACGCTCCTCCGCATCTTTCCCATTGAGGGCCTCCTCTAAATTTAGCACCTCGCCTGAATCCTTTTTCACCATGCCTCGCATCCCGATCGAAGACAATTACACCGACATCCTCGGCAAAGCCCAGCGCGGCCTCCGTATCACCGACGAGCAACTCGCCGCCCGCGCTGAAATCACGCCCGCCGAACTCGCTTCGCTCAAAGCCGGCCAATTCGACGAGGCCGCCGCCCGCCGTGTCGCGCGCCACCTCCGCCTCCACCCTGGCGCGTTCGCCAACCTCGCCTCAAAAAAATGGTATCCCACGCATCCCGTTTTCCGAAGCGGTTTCGCGGCCTTCAACGCCCCTTACGACGACATGGCCGTGAACAGCTACCTCGTATGGGATCACCGCTCGCGCCAGGCGGCCCTCTTTGATCCCGGCGCGTCCGGTGAAAAAGTCCTCGACTACCTCGACGCCGAAAAACTCTCGCTTCGCCAAATCTTTCTCACCCATGCGCACGAAGATCACATTGCCGATCTCGGCAAAATTCTCGCCGCCATAAAAACATCCACGCCTCCCGAGGTCTGGATTTCCGCGCGCGAAGCCTCCGACGTTCCCGAGGCAAAACCCTTTGCCGACAACACCATCTTCCACATCGGCGACCTCACTCTCCGCAGTTACCCGACCTCCGGACACTCCCCCGGCGGCACCACCTACTACACCACCGATCTCTCCTATCCCCTCGCCATTGTCGGCGATTCGATCTTCGCCGGCTCGATGGGCGGCAGCGCGGACGCTTACGACGACGCCATCAAAAACAACTGGAAATACATCCTCTCGCTCCCACGCGACACCGTTCTCGCCTGCGGCCACGGCCCAATCACCACCCTGGCCCAGGAAAAGAAAAACAACCCCTTTTTCGCCCGCTGGTAAAAAACAAGAATCGACGACCTTCGGGTTCCCGAATGAGGCGCAACGCGGTTCGAGCAACGCTACTCACTACCCGCTACTTTTCCCAACACCGCCTCCACCAACGCAGCGCGATTCAATTTTCCCTGCGCATTGCGCGGCCAATCGGCAACCGGCACGTATGACTTCGGCCATTTATATTTCGCCAGCGAATGCAGAGCCGACTCAACCCGGCGCATATCGAGCTTGGCAATTGACCGCGCCGGATAACACGCCACCACACGCTGCCCCCATTTCGAATCGGGCACGCCAATCACCGCCACGTCGGTGAACACGCCGCTCGTGCGCAAGACCTCCATCACCTCGACCGGCATCACCTTTTTGCCGCCCGTGATTATGACCGCGTCACGCCTGCCAACAATATTCAAGCATCCGCGCGCATCCCAGTGCGCCAAATCCTCCGTTCGAAAAATCTTCCCCTCGCGCGCATCAGGAAAATATCCGCGAAACAAACTCTCCCCGCTTATCTGAACCAAACCCGTTTGACCGCGCGCCATTTCGCGCCCCGTCCCCGCGTCAACAATCTCCACGTTCACATGCGGCATCGCGCGCCCGCTGCTGCGGTCACTGGTTTCCAGAAAATCGCTCGCGCCCTGCGCCGTCACCATCGCGCCCGTCTCCGTCATTCCGTAACTAAGCACGACCGGCAGCTTCGCATGCGCAGCATCCTGCACGAGCTGCGGCCATACCGGTCCGCCCCCGACAAATATGCACCGAAACTGATGCAGCCAAAACAACGCCCGCTCGCCCGCCACCAGCAGCCGCTGCAACTGCGTGGGCACGAGCGAAACCACCCATCCGCCCGGCAGCTCCGCCTCGCGCGGATAACTCCCTTGGTCAATCTCCTTCCATGCCCAAGGCAAATGCTCGCCGCCTGTCGCCGCGCAGCGCACGCGCGACATGAAGCTGCTCACATGATGCGCCGGCAAAACATCCACCGCATTCACCCGCGCCATTCCGAAATGTTTGCAAAAACCCGATACCGCCGCCGCCAGCGTCCGCTCATCGTGCCGCGCAAATTTCAGCTCACCACTCGTCCCGCCCGTCGGCAGGCACAACCAACCGTGTTCGGGAGGTTCCAGTTTTTCGGCGATCTTCCCGAACTGCTCAAACTGCGCCGCCTCGTGCGCGCCCCATTTCGGATCGCACAAAAAACAAACCCGCCGCGCCTCACGGCACAGCCCGTTGCCTCCGCCACTCGCATCAATTCAGCGCGTTCCATAAAATCTCCGGTTTCAATCTTTCCAAATCCTTCGCCCGCACAAACGGTGCCGCCCGGGGTCCGTCGAATCGCGCGTCCTCAAACAACGGCCACACGCCGAACCCAAGCGCGCGCGGTTTTTCAGTGCCCGCAAAAAACTCGAACGCCATGTTCAGCGCCGACTTCGCGCCCACCCCCGTCTCAATCGCCGACGAAAATACCGTGCGCGACTTCGGCAGCCGCTTGAGGGCGTCATCCACATCACCCAGCAACGATGGTTTGATCACATAAATCCCCGGCCAGTCCAAATCCAGCCAGCCTCCGACATCTCCCGCGCCAACCACCGACTCATCCAGCGCAATCGGCACCGGATAATCAGCCGCCAGCCCAAGCAGCAAATCCTCCGCTCCGGCGGCATCCGCCGCGACAGGTTGTTCGATAAATTCCACCGGATATCCGACACACCGCGACAGCCAGCGTTCCGCACCGCGTCGATCCCACGCGCCGTTCGCATCCAGCCGCAACCGCGCTCCCTGCGGAAGCGCCGCGCACACATCATCAAGCAACGCCAGCTCGTCCGCCATGTCTCCCGCGCCCACCTTCCACTTGAATGCGCGAAAACCGTCATCCGCCAACGCTGAGATTTTTCCCACCGCAACACGCCCCGCCAGCACCAGTGCCGCAACCGGAAGGTAGGGCGAAGCCTCGGTCCGCGCCGCCCTGTCCTGCGAAGCATCTGCCGCCAGGCCGGCCGAAAACTTCGCCCTGCCCAGCGCAAACCGCAAACACGGATACCGCGCCGCGTCGATTTCGCCAATCTGCTCATCACTCACCCGCGCACCCAGCGTCGCGCACACATCGGTCGCCTCGGCAACCGTCTCCGTGCCAAACCAAGGGATCGGCGCGCACTCGCCAAAACCCACGCCCCCGTCCTCGCGCTCAAGCCGCGCAAGCAATCCCTCGCGTCGCGTCCACAAACCGTGCGCCGTGCGCAAAGGCGTGCGAAACGGAAGCGAATAACGACGGTATGCGA
Source organism: Ereboglobus luteus (assembly GCF_003096195.1). Taxonomy (NCBI): domain Bacteria; kingdom Pseudomonadati; phylum Verrucomicrobiota; class Opitutia; order Opitutales; family Opitutaceae; genus Ereboglobus; species Ereboglobus luteus. The sequence goes on from NZ_CP023004.1 coordinate 4,114,184, forward strand.
ACGTGTAATTCACGGCGATTTTATCAAGGCGCCCGCAGCAACACATCCGACCACTCGCCCATGGTGCGGTGCTCGATCTTCCACTGCGGCACTATTTTCGCATACGCATCGCGCACCTGCTCGTTTTCACTGGCGAGAATCCCGCTCAAAATAAGCACGCCACCGGGAGCAACCGAATCAGTCAGCTCCTTTGCAAACTCAATCAGCACATTCGCCAAAATGTTCGCCATCACAATCTCGGCCTTGTGACCCGCGAGCCCCGTGACGAGGTCGCCGGTAAAAAAATCCACCCGCCCCGCCATGTCGTTGAGCTCCGCGTTCTCGATGCTCACTCGGACGGCATCGGGATCGTTGTCAAAGCCGCGCACATTTTCGTAGCCGAGCTTCGCCGCCGACAGCGCGAGAATCCCAGACCCGCACCCCGCGTCAATCACCCGCGCATCACGATTGAACGGCAACTCGACAAGCCGCTCCACGCACAACCGTGTAGTCTCGTGATTCCCCGTGCCAAACGCCATTCCCGGATCGAGCCAGATAACCTCCTCGCCCCTGGGCAGCGTAAACTTGTCGCGTTCCCAAACCGGAACCCAGTGCAAGCGTCCGAATTTCCACGCCTTGAAGTGCGCCTTGTAGCTGTCGCGCCAGTCGCTGTTGCCCAGCGCGCGCAACCCGGCCTCGCCAATCGGCGCGCCGCCCAGTTGCGGCCTCAACGCGTCCCATTGCGCGCGCGCCTCGTCGCCACTCTGGAAAATGCCGACAACCCACGCGCGCTTTTCAATTACATCCTCAAGCAGGCTCCATCCCTCAATGCCCAGCTCGAGCAAAAGATTGTCCGTCTCATCAACGGACGCGGGCGTGATCTCGACCTTTATTTCAAATAAATCCATGCCGCACACGACACGCCGGAGCTGCATCTTCGGCAAATTGATTTTTCACGAAACACGTTTTTGGATGTGCTTAAAAACGCGCCTACTCCCAGAATGAATTGTTGAGATTTTTTTGGAATTTGGGATTTTTGAGCACCCATGCGGTGAACTTCCCCAATCCTCCTTGACTCAGCAATTACTCAAGAAAGCATCGACCCATGAACCCTTCATTCCGTCGCCCCTCCCTTTTGCTCGCTTTTGCCATCGCATGTCTCCCGATGTCGTCACTCGTTTTTGCTCAACAAGAACAAACGGATAAAGCTACAAAAGCTACCGACGAGTTTGCCGCACGCTTTTTCGACGAGGCAAACATCCGCGATTACATTGCCAAGGTTGACACGCTCATTGAGCAAGCCGAGTCAACCGTCTTTGCGTCCAGCGAGGAAATGAAGGACAAAATCCCAGGCATCACAACCGCAAACGGCATCAAGATTGCCTATTCGATACGCAGCAATCCGGACGTCGGCGAAGTGCATCACGTCTCGATTTCGCGCACGCCACAATACTTGGCAACAGCCTTCGGCACCAACCTCGTCGGGCTGTTTGCCGAACGCACCGGCTTCGTGTTCCCGCCCGCCGCGTATGAGGTCAGCCAAAACAATGTCTATCACGCCATCTGGCTTGTGCCTGTTGCGACACTGACTGAGGACAAAGCGGCCATTACCCAACGCCGTGAGAAAAACCGCAAACTTGAAGACCCAAAGAAAATTTTCATCAATGCCGTAAAAAATGGCGTGACACTGCAAAAACAGTCCAAAGGCGCCGCAAGCAAACCTGCAAATGCATCACCAACCACGCGAAAAAAACAGGGGTGAGAAATGCCCCCTGACGAATCCGTGCTGCTTGTAGTGTAGCGTGCCAAGTCTGCCCAATCACGAAACGCATCCTAACACCCAGGCAGGCTGGCAGCCCGCGCTACAAAATACCATGCTTCCCACCCTTCATACCACGCGCCTCACACTCTCGCCATTCACGCCCGCCGACGCCCCTCTCGTGCAACGCTATGCGGGCGATGCGCGCGTGGCCTCGATGGCCGCGTTCATTCCGCATCCGTATCCCGACGGCCTTGCCGAGCAATGGATCGCCTCGCACCTGCCCGATCACCTCGCGCGCACAAGCACCACGCTCGCCATCCGCGAGCGCGACACCGGCGAGCTGCGCGGAGCCATCGGCCTCATTCTCACACTCGAAAAACGCCTTGGCGAAGTGGGCTACTGGGTCGGCGCGCCCTTTTGGAATCAAGGCATTTGCACCGAGGCCGCCCGCCGCATCATTCAATATGGGTTCGACGATCTCGCTCTCGAAACAATCCGCGCGCATCATTTCCCCCACAACCCCGCATCTGGACACGTCATGAAAAAAGCGGGCATGACACGCATCGGCGTCATTCCGCGCTGCACGCCCAAGGACGGCCAGCTCCTCGATGCCATTCAATGGCAAATCCTCAAAACTGATTTTGACACACAAGGAGAATAAACTGATCGACTTCACATAACGCACCATCAACTAGGACTCGGGGATTTTTACCCGGGGTTGCGCTTTGGTGGTCAGGTCGCGATCACTCGTGCCCCAGCCAATTCTTCAGGTCCTCGTCATTCGCAATCCGCAGGGACGCGCGGTATTCGGGCGCGAGAAGATCATGAAAACTTTTGTCGGAAAAGCGGCGGCAATGGAGAAGAACCTTGGTGTGCTGTCCCGGGGCGCGAACGAGGCGGCCCAGGGCTTGATTCACTTTTTGAATACCGGGGATTTGATAAACACGGCGCGCGGCCTCGTCGCGTCCGAGATTTGCATAGGCCGCGAGACGCGCGCGCTGGATCGGGTTCACCTCGGGGAGCGCGGGGCCGACGACCATCGCGTGCGAGATGCGGCCGCCGAGCAGGTCGATGCCCTCGGCGAAGCTGCTGCCAAGAACAAGAAGCACCACGCCGGGCGCTGAAAGGGATTGCTCCAGCCATGCGTTTTGCGCGGCAAGATCAGGGAGCTTGGGTTGCATCGAAACGCGAATCGCGGGATGCATATCGGCAAGCTCGCGTTGGATGGTTTCGGCATAGGCGTAGCTGGGAAAAAACACGGCCACGTTGCCGCCCGACGCCGAGGCGAGCGAGGCGATGGTGGACGCAGTGGTTTCGGAAAACTGCGCGCGTTGCTGGTAGGTGGTGTTGACACGGGTGTCGATGGCAACGTCGTAGGCGTCGTCGCGCCAGGGCGTGGCGGCGCGGACGTAATGCGGCGCGGCGGTTGCGCGGGCTTCGTCGAGCGCGAGCAGATCCGCGGCGGAGGTGAGCTTGGCGAATAGTTGTTTTGTGTCGCGCTTGGTCAGCGCGCCAAGCTTATCGAGCTTGGGAGAAGAGGATGCCGGGCCGGGTTCCGGTGTTTCCGGCGAATCCAGTCCGCATGCGGCGGTGAAGTTTTCGACAGGAGTGAGGGTTGCCGAGGCGAGGATGACTCCGCCAAATTCGGCGATGGCCGGACCGATAGCGTCTGCTGCGTCAAGGCAGGTGATTACGAGGAGCGCGTTTTGCGGACTCCACCAAAGACGGGGAAGGTCGAGCGACGCAAGATCGGCGGCAAGCTCGGGAATCGACCAGAGCGTCTCGCTGATCCCGGCGGGCATTTGCGCGTAATCGAGCGGCGTGGCGGTGATTTGACCGGCAAGAGTGTCGATGAGTTCGCGAGCGTCGTCCTCGGTCGCGAGCGTGTGCGCGCCGTTTGCCTTGAGCGTGGAGAGAAAGTGGACCCAATGACTCCACGCGTTGGAAAGCGCCGAGGGAACCCGGACCATGTTGAACCAACTGCCAACCGCGCGCGCATCGTCCGCGTAAAATGCATGGCTGAAAACATCGGCAACGCGCGACGGGAGATTGTGAGCCTCGTCAACGACGAGCAGCGTGCGCTCCGGATCGTAGCCGGGCTGCCCGGTAAAAATGCCGCGATTGGCCGGCGAAAAAATGTAATTGTAATCACCGATCCACACGTCGTTGAACGGAAGCGCGGCGCGGGAAATTTCGTAGGGGCAAATGCGCGCGTCGGCACCCGCGGCGCGAAGCGTGGCGATGTCGCGCGGATGATCTTCGACAAGATAAAAGCGCGACAGCCCGCTCTTCGGCCATCGAGTTTCGAGATCGTTGAGATAGGCGCAGGTGTCGCGCGTGCAGTTGTAAGCGGTGTTGATGCAATGCTCGCGCTTGGGGCGCATGAGCCAGGCGGTGACGGGCGTGGCACGGGCCGCCAGCTCGTCAGGGCGGGGATCGTGCGGCACAGGCATCCCGTCCGTGGAATCGGCGGCAATGGGGATTGCGCACGCGGGAGCCACTGAGGGTTGAGATTCGATTTGGTGAAACGAACCCTCCGGGTGAGTCGCGTCGATAAACAGCTCACCCGGAGGGTTCGCCCTACCCTGGTCTGCCATATCCGCGAGAGTGCGCGTAACCTGGAGTTGTCCGGTGGCTTTGCTCGTGAGGTAAATGAGACGGTCAAAACGGCCCTCGCGCATGTGTGAAAGCGCGAGTTCGAGGAGAATGCCGGTTTTGCCGAAGCCAGTGGGCGCCTCGAAGAGAACAACCGGGTGTTCGGCAAGCGCGTCGGCAAGATCTCGCCCGGTCGTTTCCTGTCCGGGCCGGAGCGTGGCGAACGGCGAACGATAACGAAGACTGCGAAGACGCTCGCGGGCGCGAAGGCGAAGGTTGAGAAACTCGGTGACTCGCTCGAGTTGCGCGCGAAAAAGCGCGTCGTCGATTGCGGTGAGCGTGATCGTCTGGGCGAGTCCGCTGGCAACTTCGACGAAATGGAGCTCGGCGCGGATGCGCGGAGATTGGTTGCCGGTGTCCGCGAGGCGACGCAGCTCCGCGTAGGTGGCGAGCTGGACAAAGTAAGCGGGATACTCGGCGCGCAGCTCGGATTCGTCAGCGGGAATGGGACGCGTGACAGTTTTGATCTCGCGAAGGATGAGCGGCGTATTTTCGGTCGCGGGAATGAGCTGGTCGATGCGACCGGTGAGCGTGAGTATCCAGCCGCGATGAACAATTTTCCCGGTGATGGGGATTTCGAATTGCGCGGCGGAGTTCTCGGATGCGATTTGCGCGCGGAGCTGGTTATGCCAGTGGGTGCCGAGTTGCGCGCGCCAGAGTCCGCTTGGCGCGCCGGACGCATCGCGCGGCCCGAGGGTGAAATCTGAAAGTTCACCCACGCTCAAGCTGGCGGTGCGTTGTTCGAGATCGAAATCCATCGGAAAATGCGGAGTCCAAAATGCCGAATGCGGAACGACCGTCACGCAAGCGTGTTTTCAAAAAAGAAAAAAAGCAGACCGTAATTCGGTCTGCTTTTGGATGAGAAACTTGAGAGCGAATCGCGAATGTGTTTTCCCAATTCCACAATCCGCATTCCACATTTATTTGATCGCGGCTACGGCGTCGGCGAACGCCTTGGCCTTGGCGGTGATTGTCGCCCAGTCTTTTTCCTTAAACGCCTTGGCCTGGACGAGCGAGCTGCCCGCGGCGGTGGCGGTGGCACCGGCCTTGATGAAGTCGGCCACGTTGTTCTCGTTGACGCCGCCAGTGGGCACGAAGTCGATTTGCGGGAAGGGCGCCTTGACCGACTTGATGTAGTTCGGGCCGAAGAATTCAGCGGGGAAGATTTTCACCGCGTCGGCGCCGGATTCCCATGCGCGGAGAATTTCGGTGGGCGTGAACGCGCCGCTGAAAACCGGCACGCTGTAACGGCGGCAGAGTTCGTTGACCGCGGGAAGCGTGGCGGGCGTGACGATGAACTTCGCGCCGGCAAGGATGCCCGCGCGCGCGGTTTCGGTGTCAAGCACGGTGCCGAGGCCGAAGATAAAATCGGGCAGCTCGGCGGTCGCCTTTTCGAGCAGGCGGATCGCGCCGGGCGTGGTCATGGTGAGCTCGATGCTCGTGAGCCCGCCCGCGGCGAGCGCGCGCGCACAGTCGATGAGTCCGTCGGGACTGTCGGCGCGAATGAGGCCGATCACTTTGTCGGCTTTGATTTTTGAGAGGATGGCGTCTTTTTTCATGGTTCGGATGATTGGTGGTGGATTACGAAAAGTGCGAAGGCCGCGAAATATTAAATCGCGGAGTGCGGATTACGTAATCAAGGGGAGCCCAAGCGCAAAACGAAAAAGCAGATGACAGTTTGATGGATTGTTATTCCGCATTCCGTTTACGAAGTAGCCTTAGAATCCGCACTCCCTATTCGTCAGATCTGATATTCCTGCAACGGCACGGGGTCGGTGATTTTGGCCTTGGGAAGCGCCTCCGTGAGTTGCTCCATGAACCAGGCGCGCGAAGCGGGTTCGCCGTGCGTGAGCACGATGGAGCGCGGGTTGCATTGCACGGCGTATTGCAGGAGTTCCTCGCGGTCGGCGTGGCCGCTGAGCTCGAACTTCTCGACGCGGGCCTTGATTTTCGCCTTCACGTTGGCCGCCTTGAAGAGGTAGGTATCGCCGCTACGCGAGGCGAGGATTTCGCCGCCGGGCGTGGAGGGATCGCAGTAGCCGACGAAGCAGATGGTATTGTTGGCGTTGCCGATGAGGCCCGAGGCGAGGACGTAGGAGGGCGTGCGCTCGACGAGCATGCCGGAGCTGATTATGTAGAGCGCGTTTTGCTTCGGGTCCTCGCCGGGGTTGAGTTTGCGGGGCGCGGGTTTGATTTTGAGCTCCTTGATGATGCCGCGGTTGAAATTGGCGTGTTTTGTTTTGCGCGAGATTTCGTCGAGGTAATCGGCAAGGTCCATGCCGAGGCCGGATGCGTAGATGGGGCAATCGACGAGGCGGCGGAATTTGCGCGCGTCGTGGATGATCGAGAGGACTTCCTGCTGGCGGCCAAGCGCAAACACCGGGATCAGGCAGGAGCCGCCGCGCTGGATGGTTTCGTTGATCGTGTCGACGAGGCGCACGACTTCGTTGGCGCGGGATTTTTCGGGCGGGCGCTCGGTGTTGCCGCGCGTGGTTTCCATGATGAGCGTGTCGAAACGGTCCACGGGAAATTTCGCACCGTTGAGCGTGCGCTGATTGTCGAAAAGGACGTCGCCGGTGATGAAGATCTTGCGGCGCTTGTGCTGGATTTCGACGCCCGCGGCACCGGCGACGTGACCCGCGGGATGGAGGATGAAGGTAATCGCGTCCTTGTTGCCGCCGGATTGCACGCGCTTGGCCTGGCCGAAGGGAATGCCGGTGAAGCGTTTTTTGAGGCGGTCAATTTCCTCGTGGGTAAAGAGCGGATACTCGGGAATGTTGGCCTCCTCCTTCTGGCGGGTCATGACGTTGGCGGAGTTGTGCAGCATGCGCTCGATGAGCATGGCGCTGGAGGTGGTCATGACGACGGGGGCCTCGGGATGCTCGCGCATGAGCACGGGCAGGCTGCCGATGTGGTCGAGATGGCAGTGTGTGATGATGATGAGGTCGAGATGAACGCCGCGGATTTTGCTGAAATCGGGCGTGGCTTCGCGCCCGGCTTTTTTCGGATGGAGGCCGGAGTCGATTATGACTTTGAGTTCGCCGATTTGCAGATACGTGCAGTTGGCGCCGATTGCGCCGTCGCGGTTAAGGTCGATTAGCTTCATGTTGTGAGCACAAGAAAACGTGCGCGCGGGCGGCGGCGCAAGTGTGAATCCCGGGCCGGCGCAAACACTCTTGCGCTCGGGCGGCGGCGCAATAACGCTTTCGCCCCATGAAAACCGATGCCATCGAAGTCTCCGTCAAAGCCGTCATGCCGACCGCGAACGGCTGCGCCGTGTTCCTCGGCGCCGAGGGCAGGCACTTTGTGATCTACGTCGATCATTTTGTCGGCAGCGTCATGCAGATGGCACTCGACGGCGCGAAAAAAGAGCGCCCGCTCACGCACGACTTGATCGGGCACATCCTGCTCGGCCTCGGCGCGGAACTGGAGCGCGTGCTCATCAACGATGCCAAGGAAGGCACGTTTTTCGCCCGCATTTTCCTGCGCATGGAAAACGAAATCGGGAAAAAATTGCTCGAAATCGACGCACGCCCGAGCGACTCCATCGTGCTCGCAATCCAGCATTCGCGCCCGATTTTTGTCGCGCGCAAAGTGTTCGACTCCGCCGAGGACATGACCGAATTGCTCGAACACCTCATGGCGCAGAAGGCAGTCGAAGAAGATGACGATGAAAGTGATGACGACGGCATCGACGACATCCTTTCCGAACTCGCGGAAGACGACGAAACAGAGGACGAGGATTCCGACGACGAGGACGACGAAAAATAAGATTCCATCCCGATTCAATCCGTCGCGGCTGCGTCCCCAGAAATAGTTTTGCCTCAAAGCACACCCGCGCAATGCCCCCCGCCGCAACCACACAAAATACCGCGAAGCCCGCTTCGGCATGGAACCGCGTGAAAGCGCGCCCTTGCGCGGCGCTCCGCCCCGCCGTTCTTTATTCGGCCGGGGAGTGGCTCGTCGCCATTCTGCTTTCGGTCAATCTTGCATGGACTTCGCTCTGCCTCGGCGGCGTGCGCGCAGAGACGATGGTTTGGTCAAGCGCGCTCACATTCGCCACCGCCGCAATCGCGATGATTCGCATGATTTGGAGCGGCTCAAAGTCCCATTGGACCGCGGCGTGGCTGGTTCCTTTTCTCCTCTACGCCGGCGCAAGCGTTTTATACATCACCCCCGTGCGCTGGCTCGGCGCGCGCGAACTGATGTTGTGGATTCAGGCATTCCTCGTCTTCGGCATTGCGCTCGAAAGCCTGCAAAACAAGGGGCCTCGCCGTCTCGTGCTCGGCACGGTCGCGCTGCTCGGCGCGGTTGCGCTGGTTCTTTCCGCCTACCAGCTCAACGGCCATGAAACATGGTTGATGCTTGGACGCGTGCAGGCCGGGCAATACGTCGGACGCGCAAGCGGATTTCTCGGCAATCCCAATTCGCTCGCGGCATTCTACCTGCTATTGATTCCGCCCGTGCTCTCGCTCGCCTGGCGGCGCGGCGCAAACGGCGTGCAACGCATCGCCTGCGGATATGTCGCGCTCGCGCTCATGCTCGGCCTCGTGCTCACGCTCAGCCGCGGCGGCGTGCTCGCGTTCACCGTCGCGCTCGTTTGCTGGCCGTGGTTTGTCGGCGAGTGGCGTTTTTTTCGGCGCGCACTCGCTTGTGCCGCGGTTCTGGCCGTTGCCGCGCTTGCCGCGCTTGCGATCTGGACCACCCTGCCCTCCGCGCGCGAACGAGCGCAGAAACTCGTCCTCGATCACGGCGAAAAATCGCGCGTGATTCTCTGGCAGGCGTCGCTCGAAATAACTGCCGGCGCGCCCGTTCTCGGCACCGGCGCGGGCAGCTTCAACACCGTTTTCGAAAAACACCGCCCCGAGGGTTTTCTCAACAACCCGCAGTGGACGCACAATGAATTCCTCAATCTGCTCAGCGACTACGGCATCGCCGGTTTCGTGCTTTTTTTCGGCGCGGTGTGCGTGATCGCGTGGAAAAGCCGCCGCAAGCGCCCGCGCATCACCAACACCCCGCGCACGATTCCCGACGGCGTTTTGGCCGAAACCGCGTTCACCCGCGCGCTCGGCATCGGATTGCTCGGCTTTGCATTTGCGTGCATGGTGGATTTCCACATGCGCATCCCCGCGCTGGCGATGATAGTCGCGGTTTGCGCCGCCGAAATCGTAAAGCGCCGCGAAGCTAACACGCCGCCTTCGCAAATTGCACAGGGTAAAAATACGCCGCGCGATATTCCGAAAAACACAGCCCAAATCGCCACAGTCCGTGTTTTCGGACGGCGTGTAATTGGCACCGCAATCACCCTCGCGGTGCTTGCGCTGGGTGGGATTGTCTTCGTGCAAACCTACCGGGCCGAGGCCGCGCGCGTTTCCGGACGCGAACAAATCGACGCGCTCGCGGGTCGCGATCTGAAAACCGCATCCGACCGCGCCGCACGCCTGCAAACATTGACCCGCTCCGCCGCGTTTTTCGACAAGGCGATCCGGCTCGATTCCGACAACGCGCAAGCTTGGTCCGACCGCGCCTATGCGCTCGCCCTGCGCGCGCGCATTGAAAAACAAAATGCCGCGCAACTCGGCGGCGAAGCCGAAACCGCGGCCCGCGCCGCGCTTGATCGCGCTCCGGAAGTATCCGAGTTCTGGCTGCGTCTCGGAGTTGCGCTCGACCTGCAAGCGCGCACCACCGAGGCGGGCGATGCCTTTGCCCGCGCCCTGCAACTCGCGCCCGCAAGCCCGCTCGCGTGGTATCACCAAGCCTACCACCTCAGTCTTTCGCCCGTGAAACGCAGCCTTGCGCTCGCCGCGGCCGACATGTGCTTGCGTCTTGACCCCGGCCACACAGACGCAGATAGTTTGCGAGTGAAATTGCAATCAAACCGCTGATGGCAAACACCATTTCACCGCCAACAACCTTTCACGCATGACGAGATTTCTTCCCAAATTTTTCCTATTTGCCACCTTGTGCGCCGCCCTCGTCAGCGCCATGCGCGCGCAGCAAGAACCGGCGAAGGAGCCGCAGGGCGAGCTGCCCAAAAATGTCGCCAATATCATCGTCGTGCAGGTGACGGGCGAGGTGTATGTTTTCACCTCGGGGGAAACCTATCGTTTCGCGTTGCGCGCCGGCTCCATGGTGACCGAAGGCCAGATGATCGCCACCGGCCCGAAGGCCAGCGTGATGCTCGCATTCTCCAACGGCGCCACCGTGACTATCGGCGAAAACTCCCTCGTCGCGCTCGACGAGTTCACCCAAACCCCCTTCGGCGCGGTCTTCAAAATGTCAGAGGCGCTGAGCGAACCCAGTTCCTCGCAAACCAACCTCGACCTGGTGCGCGGCGAGTTGATCGCCAACGTGAAAAAACTCAACAAGGAGGAAGGCTCCAACTTCAAGGTCAACACGCCGCTCGGCGTGGCGGGCATTCGCGGCACGACCTTCCAGATTTCCTACATTCCCGACAGCCTGCAATCCAAGCCCAACGCACGGGCCGATTCGCTGACCGCCGACTTCGCCATCGTAATGCTCGAAGGTCTTGTCGAAATGAACGTCCCGAATCGCTCGCGCCCCATCCTGATTCCACAGGGCAAACAACTCGTCCTCGAAAATGTTGACATGGCCGACACCAGCGGCGCGGCGCTCGGCGACGACAGCGAGGCATCGGAACCATCAACCTCATCCGCCGCCGCGCAAGCCATGCTGATGCAGCGCGTGCAAACAATGCTCAACGCAACCGCGGACATTTCGATTCCCGGAACACCCGGCGCAAAAATCTACACGCCAAACACTGCCGGCGCCGCCCGCGAAAACACCGATGATCAAGGCGGCCAGCAACAAAGCACGGACACTTCCGCTGAAACCGACTCATCCGGCGAAAATCTTTCTCCCTCGCCTCCCCCGCAACCCGACGCCCCCCGCCTTTCCCCGACCGACGGCACCGGCGCGTGAGTGTAGTTTTCGTGACAGGGCGGTTTCGCCGGCCCGAACGTCAGCGACATTCCGCCAACCGCCGCGTTTGACTCCCGTAATTCTCGACGCGCCCTACCCCTGATTATTTTTTATTCGCGGCTTTCTTTTTCGCTGAGGCCTTTTTCATTGGCAGCGTCTTGGGAGCCTTCTTTTTGAAGACGCGCTTTAGAAGGGCGCTCCAAATTTCCTTTTCAATCGCAGCCGCGCTCTTGGTGCCGTTCACGACCACAAAACGCCCCGGCATTCCCTTCGCGAGCACGAGATAACCCGCGCGCACTTTTTCATAAAAATCGATATTCTCGCGCTCGATGCGATCGGGTTTGGTGCCCTTGCGCTTGCTAATGCGCTCGATGCTCACCTTCGTCGGCACGTCGATCACAACAGTGACGTCGGGCATGACCGTGCCGATGGCGAAGCGGTTGATTTCGTTGACGGGGTCGCTGCCAAGATTGCGCGCGATGCCCTGATAGACGGTCGAGGAATCGAGATAACGGTCGCTCAGCACAACGGCTCCGCGAAGAAGCGCGGGCGCGATGACCTCGCGCACGATTTGCGCGCGCGCCGCGGCGAAAAGCAGGAGTTCGGTCTCGGCGAACATTTTGTCGCTGCTGTTTGTGGTGTGCAGGAGGATGTCGCGCACCTGCTCGCCGATCTTGGTGCCGCCGGGTTCGCGCGTGGTCACGATTTCGTGGCCGAGTTTTTCGAGGCGTTTGACGAGGCGCGCGATTTGCGTCGTCTTGCCGCTGCCCTCGGAGCCTTCGAAGGAAATGAGAATGCCGGTGCGTTGTGTGTTGGAAAGAGGCATGGGTGGAATCGGTTTATGCGCTGACTATGGAGAATTTATTTCCAACGTGCGAGGAATGTTTCGAGGTCCGCGAGCGACGGGCTGTGCGCGCTGCGCACGTAGTGGCCCGAGGTCGAGACGCCGAGCGCGAGGCACGCCTGCGGGCTGAGCCCGAGCAACTGCCCCGTTGTGAAACCGGCGTTGAAGTGATCGCCCGCCCCCGTGGTGATGAGCGGTTTTTCGCAATACGGCCCGGGCACCCACCAGTCGCCCTCGGGCGTAGCGCACGCGGCGGATTTGCGCGGATGCACGACCACGCACGCGATGGCGAGTTTCTTGCGAATGGCGCTCGCGGCGGCGCGCAGGTCGGCTTCCGCCTCGCCCTCCAAAAGGCCGAGGCCGAGCGCGGCGTGCACTTGCTGCGCCTCCTTGAGATTCAGGCCGAGCGTGACGCCGCCGTGGACTTCGTATTCCGCGATGACGTTGAGCGCGTCGACAAGGTCGTGCGCGGCGCGTTTTTCCGGATCGCAAAGGTCGAAGAAATAAATGCGGCGCGGCAGCGAGGCGGCGCGCGGCGGAAGCGCGGGAAGGACGTTTTTGAGCACGCCCTTGTAAACGTCCGTCATGTTCGGGATCATCGTCCAGTTGACGAGCGCGACAAGATCGGCGGCGGCGAATTGTTTTATGAGTCCGTCAACACTGAGCGTCTCGACGAGTTTTTCGTAAGTGATTTCGTCGAACGAGCGCATCTGGCCGAGCATGAGTTTGCCGTCCTCGAATTCGACCGCGGTAGTGCTGGCGGCCGCGCAAAGCGAAATCGCCTCCTTCGCTCGCGCTGCCATGTCGGCGAAGACAGGATGCGCACCGCCCTTGCCGATCGCGCCGACGTAGGTGAGCGTCGTGCCGGAGGCGAGGAGCGCGTTGCCCATGATCGGGCCGTTGCCGCCGAGTTTTTCCATGCGCGGGTAGAACTCGATGTTGGTCGATTTGCCGGCGGCGCCCAGGACGCGCTGGCCGAAATCGGTGATCGTGGCGATGGGAGTGAACGCGTCGCCCTGCGCGGTGCGAAGCGCGACGGGCGTGACAATCGTGTCGACAAAACCGTCGAGCCCCACGAGGGCGTGCTTGGGCTGCTTTTCGTAAGCGGCGCGTTTCTGGGAAAGTTCGATGAGGGTGTTTTGCTGGAAGGACATGGTGGATATTGCAGGGGCGTTGTAGGGGCGCGCCTTGCGCGCGCCCTGATATGCGAAAGACTGCTTGCGCGTGTATCCACAAGGTGGATTCACACGAGGGCGCACGCAAGGTGCGCCCCTACATTACGCTTTTTTCTTAGCCAGCGCGCGCGTGGCGACCTCGGTTTTTGCGCGTTCGAGATATTGCGCGAAGGGTTGCACGCCTTCGTCGCCAGCGGCGCGGGTGCGCACGCTGACGGCCTTGGCCTCGGCTTCCTTTGCGCCGAGCACGAGCACGTGGGGGACTTTTTCGAGTTCGGCGCGGCGGATTTTTGCGCCGAGTTTGTCGCTGTGTTCGTCCATCGTCGCGCGGAGGCCGGCGGCGCGCAGTTGCGCGAGCAGGTCGCGTCCGTAGTCGAATACCTTGTCGCTGATCGGCACGAGGCGGATTTGCTCGGGCGCAAGCCAGAGCGGGAAGTCGCCCGCGAAGTGCTCAATGAGCACGCCGCAGAAGCGTTCCATCGAGCCGAAGGGCGCGCGGTGAATCATTACGGGGCGGTGCGGCTGGTTGTCCGGGCCGATGTAGGAGAGGTCGAAACGAATGGGCAGGTTGTAGTCCACTTGCACGGTGCCGAGCTGCCACTCGCGGCCGATCACGTCCTTGATGACGAAGTCGATTTTCGGCCCGTAGAACGCGGCCTCGCCGGGCTCCTCGGTGAAGGGCACGCCGAGCGTCTTGGCGGCGTTGCGGCAGGCGGCCTCGGCCTTGTCCCAGTTGGCGGCGTCGCCGGTGTATTTGTTTGAGTCGGGATCGCGGAGGCCGACGCGCACGCGGTAGTCGGACATGCCGAGCGTGGAGAGCACGATTTTCACGAGCGAGAGGCAGCCGAGCACTTCGTCGGCGACTTGCTCCTCGGTGCAGAAAAGGTGCGCGTCGTCCTGCGTGAATCCGCGCACGCGCGTCATGCCGTTGAGCTCGCCGGACTGCTCCCAGCGGTAAACGGTGCCGAACTCGGCAAGGCGCACGGGAAGGTCGCGGTAGGAGTGCGGCTGCGAGGCGAAGATTTTTATGTGATGCGGGCAGTTCATCGGCTTGAGCATGAAGCCGTCGAGGAGCTTGTCGGCGTCCATGATGCGGTCGGGCGTGATCATGTTGGAGCCGGTGCGCTCGTTCATTTGCGCGGCGAATTGCGAGGTGACGGCTTCGAGGCGCGCGGTCATTTCGGCGCAGGAGCAGCCTTCGCCGGCGATGCGCGCGAGCTGGTCGGGCTCGGCAAACGCGGGGAACTGCGATTCCTTGTAGTAGGGGAAATGGCCGGAGGTTTTGTAGAGCGCGAGCTTGCCGATGTGCGGCGTGAAGACTTGGAAGTAGCCTTGTTTGCGAAGCTCCTCGCTGATGAAGGTCTGCAATTCCTGGCGGATGATCGAGCCGTGCGGAGTCCAGAGGATGAGGCCCTGGCCAACGTCCTCGTCGATGTGGAAGAGCTTGAGGTCGCGGCCGAGTTTGCGGTGATCGCGGAGCTTGGCCTGCTCAAGGCGCTCGAGGTATTGCGCGAGCTCGTCCTTTGTGGGGAACGCGGTGCCGTAGATGCGCTGGAGCTGCTTGTTCTTTTCATCGCCGCGGTGATACGCGCCGGCGATGGAGAGGAGCTTGAATGCCTTGACTTGTTTTGTGTAGCGCACGTGCGTGCCGGCGCACAGGTCGATGAACTCGCCGTTTTGGTAGAACGAGATTTTTTCGTCGTCGGGGATGTCGTCGAGGCGGCCGAGTTTGTAGCGTTCCTGGCCGATTTTCTTGATGATCTCCCTGGCCTCGTCGCGCGAAACCTCCTTGCGGGTGAACGCTTGGTTTTCGTCGATGACCTTTTTCATTTCGGCCTCGATTTTGGCGAGGTCGTCCATGGTGAATTTGTGGTCGAGGTCGAAGTCGTAGTAGAAGCCGGTGTCCGTCGGCGGCCCGATGTCGAGTTTGGCCTCGGGAAAAACGCGGAGGACCGCGGTCGCGAGGATGTGCGAGCAGGAGTGACGGATTTCTTCGAGCGGAGTCATGGACATGGTGTTTGGAAAAAGATTGAAAGACTGAAGGACTGAAAGGCTGAAGGAAAGAAAGTTTGCGGGCCGTTGGCTATGAAAAATCCTCGATGGATGTATTACGGAACGCATCTCGAAATTTCATGAGACATAAGGATGCGCATACGAACGAAGCGGCGCATGCGCATTTCTGGCAAATTTTTGCGACACTCTCTGTGTTTCTGGCAACCACGCCCCACAGTCGTCACTGCGCCTGCTTCGCCGTCTTGAACTTCGCCGGCTTTTCGCCGGGCGGGAGCGCGAGCAGGTCGTAGTCGTGGTAGCCGGTGATTTTTACCTCGGCGAATTCACCGACGGGCAGGGTCTTCGGCACATACACGCGGCCGTCAATGTCGGGCGCGTCGGCTTCGCCGCGGGCGACGCCGGGCTCCTCGACCAGAACGCGCAGGGTTCGTCCGACAAACGAGCGGCTCACCTCCGACGCGATTTCCTTTTGCAGCGCCATCGTGCGATGCCAGCGGGACTCCTTTTGCTTCGCGGTGATTTGCCCCTTCATTTTTGCGGAGCGCGTGCCCTCCTCCTGCGAATAACGGAAAACGCCCAGCCGCTCGAATTTCGTTTCGCTGATAAACTCGCACAGTTCATCGACGTCGGCTGCTGTTTCGCCGGGGAAGCCCACGATGAACGCCGTGCGCAACGCGATGCCGGGCACGCCCGCGCGGATGCGTTGCACCAAATCGCGAATGTAGGCGGAGTTGGTCTCGCGCTGCATCGCGCCGAGCATGTGGTCGCTGATGTGCTGCAGCGGCATGTCGATGTAACGCGCCACTTTTGTGCATTCGCCGATGGTGCGAATCAACTCGTCGCTCCAATGCGCCGGATGCGTGTAGAGGAGGCGTATCCAGAAATCGCCGGGGATCGCCTGCAGCTCGCGGATGAGCGTGGTCAGCGCGGAGCCGCGCGCCGAATCGACGGGCGTGCGCGGATTGGGGCGCTGCGCCCAGGTGTCCATGCCAAAAAACGTCGTGTCCTGCGAAATCAGGTTAATCTCGCGCACGCCCTCGGCGACGAGCCGGCGCGCCTCGGCGACCACGCTTTCGACGGTGCGCGAGCGGTGGCGTCCGCGAATCCGCGGGATGACGCAAAACGTGCACGGATGATTGCAGCCCTCGGCGATTTTCACGTAGGCGTAGTGGCGCGGCGTGAGCCGGAAGCGCGGCGTGTCGTAGTCGGGAATGTAACTCGAGCGCGGCGTAACGAAAGTTTCGGAGGCCGCGTTTTTCGCACGCTCCTTTTCATAAATCTCCTCGATGATCGACGCGACCTTGGTGATCTGGTCGAGGCCGAGGTAGGCGTCCACTTCGGGGAGCGCGTCGGGCAGCTCCTTCGCGTAGCGTTGCGCCATGCAACCGGCGACGATCAGCTTTTGCTCCTTGCGGCGCTTGCGCATGCCGCGGTTTTGATGCGCCTCAAGAATCGTATTGATCGACTCCTCCTTGGAGGACTGGAGAAACGAGCAGGTGTTGACGATGACAACATCGGCCTTCGCGGCCTCGGGGATCACGTTCATGCCGGCCTTGCGCAAATGCCCGACCATGATCTCGCTATCGACGAGATTCTTGGCGCAACCGAGGGAAATGAGACTGACGCTGATCATGAGAAGAAATCAGCACGAAGGGCGCGGAGCCGGAAACCATTGATTTGTTTTTCTCCGGGCTCTCCGTGTTCTCCGTGGTTGGATAAAAATCATTCTACAAAACCAAAAACCGCAGCGCGGGGCTGCGGTTGAAATGCGTTCGGAAACGAAAACTTCCGTTGGCAAAACCTTATTTCTTCGCGGCCTTGGCGGGTTTTTTGGCAGCGGCTTTCTTGCGTTTAAGATAGGCGATGCGGCGCTTCTTCTTGATGGTTTTGTTGTATTGTTTGCCCATAAATGTTTGTGGTTTTGGTTGGTGAAAGGCGAGAGAGTGACGAAACAGCCCGCCGCGAGTCAAGTCCGCGTTCCCAACAACAATCCCGCGCTAAAAAGCACCGCGTAAAGCGCGAGCAATTTGCCCGTGTCGCCCAAAAGCGCGATCTGTTCCGGCGGCGTTTTTCCGGTTCGCAGCCGGCGCGCGTGCATCCACGCCATCGGCGCGAGCGCGAGCGGCAGCAGCGTCCACAACGAGTAACCGCGCGCGCACAACACAACCGGCGCCGCAAACGCGACCAGCAAACCGCACGCGAATTGCGCGCGCGAAAATCCGCGCCCGAAACGCACCACGAGCGTGCGCTTGCCCGCGCGCGCGTCGGTCTCGGCGTCGCGATAATTGTTCACCACGAGGATGTTCACCGCCAGCGCGCCCACGCCCGCGCCGACTACCCACGCTGCCGCCGTGACCGTGGCCGCCTGCACAAAATAAGTCGCGCCCACGGCGACAAAACCGAAGAACACAAAAACAAAAACATCGCCGAGCCCGTTGTAGCCGAGCGGATACGGGCCGCCCGTGTAGGCGATGCCGCAGATCACGCTCGCCACGCCGATTGCCAGCAACGGCCACCCGCCGAAGCGCAGCAGCGTCAGCCCGCACCCGAACGCCACGCCGAACACAATCCACATCGCCGCGCGCATCGTGCGCGGACTCACCCACCCCATCGCGACGGCGCGCCTCGGCCCCACGCGCTCGGCAGTGTCGGCGCCCTTCACGTAATCGTAATAGTCGTTCGCAAAGTTGGTGCCGATCTGGATGAACAAAGCGAACAGCAGGCACGCGAGCGCCGCGGGCCAGTGAAACACGCCGTCGTGCCATGCGAGCGCCGACGCGACCATCACCGGCGCAACCGCCGCCGGCAGCGTGCGCGGACGCGAGGCGAGTATCCAGATTTTCAATACGGAGGGTTTGTCGGCGGCGTTGGACATTTTTGTTTTCGGCTCAATAGCCGCAAAAAGGCGCAAGAGGCGCAAAAAGAAAAACAAACCGGCGGGCTGTTTTATTGCGCTTTTTTTGTGCGTCTTTACGGTCGTCTATTTTCTACTTCAACGCATCCAGCACGATGCCGGGCGTGAGCAATTCCGGCAGCACAACAGGCTCCGGCTCGCCGGGTTTGTAGACCAGGTTGAAGGGCACGGCGGAGCGGCCGAACTTCGCGAGCTCGGCGGTGATTTGCGCGTCCTTGTTTGTCCAGTCGGCCTTGAGCGCGACGATGTTTTTGTCGCGAAACACGCGGTTCACCTCGTCCGAGCTGAACACGAGTTTTTTGTTCGCCTGGCAGGTCGCGCACCAGCGCGCGGTGAAATCGACATACACCGTTTTTCCCGACGCTTGCGCGGAGGCGACCGCCGACGGGCTCCATTTTTTCCAAACAATATCCGTCGGCGCCGCCGCGCGCGGCCAGCCAAGCAAGCCGCCGAGCAGCAGACAGACAAGCGCGCCCGCGATGCCGATGGTTTTGCGCCTGGACGAATTGCCCGGAGCCGCGTAGCGCCCGTAAAACCACACGCCCAGCGCAACCAAAACAAACGCGAAGAGCGCCATCAAAAGTCCGTTTTCGGAAAGCTGCCCCGCGAGCACCCAAACCAGATAGCCGACGGTCGCGTAGAGCGGAAACGCCATCGCCTGCTTGAAGGTTTCCATCCACGCGCCGGGACGCGGCAGCACTTTCACCGCACCGGGAAAAATCGAGAGCAGCAGATACGGCGTTGAAAGTCCGAGCGCGATTGCCGTGAAAACGAAAAACGACTCGCCCGTTGACATGGCCAGCGCCGCGCCGAGCGCGGGCGCGAGAAACGGCGCGCTGCACGGCGTCGCCACGACAGTCGCCAGCACACCCGTGAAAAACGATCCGGCGTAGCCTCCCTTGGTTTGCAGGCCGCCGCCGACCGATGTCGCCGAAAGCCCGAACTCAAACACGCCGCTCATGCTCATCGCAAAAATCAGCAGCAGCGCCGCCAGCGCAAAAACGAAAACCGGCGATTGCAGTTGGAAGCCCCAGCCAAGTTGTTCGCCGCCCGCGCGCAGCACCGCCAGCAATCCCGCCAGCGCCCAAAACGAGACCAGCACGCCGACCGTAAACGCGATGCCGTGCAGCGTGACCTTGCGGCGCGACGCCCCGGCCTGGTTTACGAAGCCGAGGATTTTTATGCCGAGCACCGGAAACACGCACGGCATGAGGTTGAGGATGAGCCCGCCGACAAACGCGAGCAGAAGCGTGCCCGCAATTCCCCCGGTGCTTCCGGCGGACGCCCCCGCGGTTGTCGCGGACGATTTTCCCGCTCCCGCGCCAGCAGCGTCATCCGAGTCGCCGATCACCACGTCGATATCATAACCGCGCCAAACGCCCTTCGCATCGGTGAACGCAAGCACGCCGGCGAGACGGCGGCCATCGCCATCGTAAGAGTCGGACATGGGCAGCGTCAGCGAAAGCGCGCCGTTTTCGATTTTGGCGGATTGCGCCTGATCGTATTGAATCAACGCGTCGAGGCCGAAAAAATGCGGCGCGGCATCATTCGCCGAAACCGGCGACGGCGAAAAAACGAGTGTCACGCTTTTCGTCCCGGGCGCGCGCGAGGCCGTCACGCGGGCGTCGCCTGTTTTTTCCGGCATGGGCGGTGTTGCAAAAACCTTCGCGCGCAACGCGGACGGTTTGGGCGCCGCGGCGAGCACGGGCAGCGTGACGGAAACATCCGCGCCGCCGGGTTCGCACACATCGGCGCACATGAGCCAGTCGGCCCTGCCCTTCAGTGTGACTGTTGTTCCGATCGCCAGGTTTGCCGGGGCCGTGAGCGTGACGGGCTGATAAACGACATCGTTGTATCCGTTGCCGGTGATGTTGCCCTGACGATCCTTGATGGGCGACGGCACCGGCCACTGGATTTCACCCGCCCGCCAGCCCTCGGGAAGCTTCCACGCAATCGTGGTCGGCAAACCGGTGCCGGCGTTGATCCAGTAAGTGTGCCAGCCCGGCGCGTGCTCGAGCTTGAGCGCCACGGTCACCGTCCCGCCCGGCTGGACGGACTCGTCGAGCGCGACCAGCGACGCCCGCACCTGTTGCGAACCGCCGAACGAAAACAAGGAGGCAAACGCGGGCGCGCTTGCAACCGGAAGAAATCCGGAAACGACGACCAGCGCGAAAACTAAACGAAAACGTGAAAACATGACAAATTTGGCAAATAGCGGAACTATGCAGATTTTACCCATTTTTGCCAGCCGCGCATGAAATCGGAAAGACTGTTTTGATTTTTACGTTCGTTTTTATTGCAGGAAACAGAAATATCCCTCTTTCTTTGCAAACTTTCGGGGGCCTTTAGCTCAACGGTTAGAGCAGGGGACTCATAATCCCTTGGTTGCGGGTTCGAATCCCACAGGGCCCACCAATTTTTTGTCCGGTGTTGTTTCCCGCGCGTTCGGGATGCCGGGCGGGTGCAATGCGGCGAGAAAGTTTATGACGTTTGGGCTCAGGGGACAAACGCCGGAACCTTCCCGCCTTCCTCGGAAAGATACGCGGCCAGCGGATTATCATCCTTGAAACTGTTCAGGCCCGAGACAACGGCACGGGCGTTGAAAGCCGCGCCTTCTCGAGTGGTGTGCGTGCCTTTGTCGGCGAAAAACGGCTCGATGGCGACGCGCCCGAGTTTCTCGTAACCGCGCGCGATGATCTCGTTGAGGTCGACAAACAGCGCGCCGGACTGCTCCGCCGCCTGGCGCGCCCACAAGCCATAACTGCCCGAGGCGCGGTTTATTTTGGCGCTCGCGGATTCCGAGTCCCAGCTTTTGCGCGGCACCGGGGAGCAGACCACGGGAATCGCGCCCTTGGACTTGGCGGTGGTCACGTAGTTGCGGATATACCAGCCGTAGCTGTGAACGGTTTCGGGCTTTCCCGTGATAATGTTTTTTTCAACAAAAACGGTTTCGTCGCCATTGCCGCGAATAGTGCCGCGCGCACGCGTCTTGGAGTCGCGCGGGGGCTTTTCGTTTATGGGGCCGGCATCGTTGTGCCCGAACTGCATGATGACAACATCACCGGGGCGCAGCTCTTTCAAAATGGCGTCCCAGCGTCCGTCGGTCAGAAATGTTCGCGAGCTGCGTCCGCCGATGGCGCGGTTGACGATGTTGATTTTGGCCGTGTCGAAAAACGGCCCGAGTTCGTCGCCCCAGCCGCGCTGGCCATTGGTGCCGACGCGCACGGTGGAGTCGCCGATAACCCAGAGCGTCGGCAACTCGGCGCGCTCTTTTTTGACGAGACCCGCCTTGGCAGCGTCCTCAACCGGACGATCATCCGAGGCCGCGCCTGTCGCCGCCCTGGCAAGGCAAAGTGTGAGCAAACCGAGTGTGATAAGTGTGAGATGACGCATGATGAAAATATATCAAATGCAGTGCCGGTTGTTCACCACCGCGCCCACTTACGGAATGCTGTCGCCGACGAGGGCGAGGCATTGCATGGCGGCGAGGCCCCACTGGGAGGCGTCGTTGGTCGAGACCCAGGCGGCCTCGTCAACAGGATTCAGCACGGTCGGGCCTTCGATGCGTTTCGTTTCCAGCAAGTGGCGCGTGCCGGAGGAATCACCATGGTCGGCGGCGTCGTTGCGGAAGAATTCGCTCCAGGCGCGGGCGGCGAGTTTTTTGTCGCCCGTCATCTTCGCGGCGTAGGCGGTGAGGCGCGAGTGGGCTTGCGCAAGACTGCCGCCGCGGACATCGGCGCCGAGCGCGGCCTTTTTCTCGTCCTTCGGCGCATTGTAAAGCGTGCAGAAGTGCAGCCAGACTTTTTTGAAACCTTCGTATTCGGGCTGGCCCTCGGTGAGCTGGATGAGCTCGGCGAAGGTTTCGACGGCGCCGAAAACGGAATCGAGGTGCGAGACGCCGATGGTCGCCGTGCTGTTGCCGGGACGGCCGCGCACGGTGAGCGGCTCGAGGCTGCCGTCGGCGATTTTGTAGCCGTAGCGGTCGCTCGTGAAAAAGCCGAGCGGCATCTTGCCCCAGTCGCGCATGCCGCGAAGGAGTTTGTCGCGATACTTCATGTCGCCGCCGCGCTCCCATTCGGTGAGCCAGGCGACAGCGAGGTTGGCCCAGTCGGTGCCGAAGCTGACGCGCGAATCGTAGGCGCCGAGCGGCGTGGCGTTTTCAAGTTTCCGGGCGGGATCGATGTCGTTGAGTTTTTTGTCCACGTCCAAGAGCTCGCGCATGATGTCGCCCACGCGCTCGTCGGCGGTGAGGTAATAGTAGATGCGGCGGTAGGCGGCGGTGGAGATGCGAACTTGTTTCGCGGAGCATCCCCAGTGCTGGACGTTGTGGCGCGTGCCGAGCCCGGCGAATTGCCCGGCGTGGTAAGTGTCAACCTCGCCGGTGTGGCGCGTCATGGCCTCGGCGAGACGGAAGACATCGGCGCGGCCCGTGCGCATGTAGTAGGTCCAGAGCCAGAGGTCGGGCGAGAGCTCGGAGTTGTCCCACGCGTAGCCGCCGACGTCGTATTTCCAAACGTGGCGGTCGCGATCGTAGGAGTGCATCACGTCGCCGTAGTTCCAGAATCCATACCAATGGCGCTGGTCGATTTGTTTTTTGTAATAATCGATCTGCCAATCGAGGCGTTTTTCGAGCGCCGCTTTCACGGGTGTGGACGTGTCGGGCAGGCCCCAAACGTCGCCGAAAACTTTTGCGGCGTGGATGCGCGCGGGCGGGCAAACGAGGTGCGCGGGATTGCGGACGAGCGCGGCTATGTCGGCAATGGTGTCGCGCGAGGGCGTGGCGGCGACGGCCCAGAGGAACAGCTCGCTCGAGCGGGCGATGCCGTGCGCGTCGCCGTAGCCGGGCTCGTAATCCTCGTAGGTGATGATGAGGCCGCCGTCGTATTGTTTCTTGAACGTATCCATGCCCATGCCGTCGTGGTAGAAGCGCAGATCCATCGCCGGCGCCTCGGGCGAATACATCCAGACGGTAACCTCGGCGGCGTCGGTGTGGGCGTTGCGCACATCGAGTTGCACGGGGTGGCGCTGCCAGAAATCTCGGAGGCCGAAGACAACGCCGCCGCCTTTTGCGCCGCCGATGTAACCGGTGCCGGATGCGCGCGTGCCCTGGTCAACATCAACCCAGGCGTGCCCGGCCTTGGTGCGTTTGCGGATGGCAAAGCCGTTGGCGGAGAGTTGCGTGAGCGTGGAGTCGCCCCATTCGGGGATGTATTGGATGCGGTCAGAAACTTGTTTGTTGAACGTGGACAGCGGCGGGCAGGCGAGGCCGGCGAGTTGGGCGGACTTGATTGCGTTGCTGCCGCGCTGGTCGGGATCGCGGCGCAGGCCGGTGAGGCCCATGACGGCCTCGGCCCAGAGTCCGCGTCCCTCGCCGACGTAACGAACGTGACGGTCGTAGGGCGCGTCGGCCATGGGCACCTCAAAGCGCACGCCGAGTCCGCGAATGAAATCCTTCTCGACGTTTCCGTCGTAAACGAAGCTGTGCATCATGCGCACGCATTCGCCGCCGGCGTAGAAGTAGAGGCGGACGGTGAAGGGGAGCAGATAAACTGCCTTAAATAAACGATGGGCATGCCTTCCTTCGATTTTCACGACGGCGCGGACGGGGCCGCTTTGCTCGACGGTGACGGCGTCGATTTCACCTTGAAAGGCTCTGGTTTTCGAGTCGCCAGCGCGCCCATCAAGATCGGGTGCGTCACTTGTAAGCGCGACGAGGCGGCCATTAACAAGAACTGCTTTGTCACCCAGATCGGCGCGCGTGATTTTTGTAATGAGCACGTCGCTCTTTTTGGTGGCGATGGCGCAGCGGATGACGCCGGTGTCGATTTCGATGGCGTCGGCGGTGTTTTTAATGGTGAGCGGTTTCGAGGGGCGGCGGGCGTGCCGGGAGCGAGATCGAGGTCGTTGCCGATTTTGATTCCAGCGGGCACGGCGGTGGCTGTCCATTTGATCGAGCCGTCGGGCCACCAGGCGGTTGTCCAGGTTTGCGCGGGGATGGATTTTCCGGAAGTGTCGCGGAGCGCGAAATCAGTGTCCTTCGCGGCGGCGCCCATCGGCCACGGCGTGCCGAAAGTCGCGCCGACATTGATTGCGGGTGCGGAACCGTCGAGCCAGCGGATGGTTTTGACGTCCGGCGAAATGGACGCGGCTTTCGCGGGCTTGACCGCCTTGGCGTCGGCGCCGCGCACAAGCGACGCGGCGAGCGGCACGGCGGCCGCGGCGATGGCGGCGTTTTTAACAAAGGAACGGCGGGTGATGGAGGCGTTTTTCATATTATAAGATTGGGCGATTTTAATATAAAAACTTAACCACGGAGGACTCGGGGAAACTTGGAGATTATATTATTCCGATCTCCGTGCCGCTCCGAGTCCTCCGTGGTTAATATTAAACAGGGTTATTATTATTTGTTTATTATTCGAGGTGGAAAACCTCGTTCAGGTCGCGCGACACCGGGCTGTTGTCGGGATTGCTCGGCATGATGTCGCCCATGAACTTCCACCAGCGCTGGCAGGCGTCGGTTTGCGCGACTTGCGCCCAGCGTTCCTCGCTCTCGATTTCCACGTAGCCGAATAGCTGGAGCGTCTTCGGGTCGAGGAAGATCGAGTAGTTGTGGCTGCCGTGGCTCTTGAGCTCGGCGGCGAGATCGGCCCAGATGGGATTGTGGCGGCGCTGATACTCGGCTTCCTTGCCGGGATTCACGCTCATGACGAATGCTTTGCGGATCATTGTTGGAGTGGTTTTTTCTGTTCGATTTAAATCGGAATTTGGAGACGACTTTTATCCTCCCGAGGCCAGTTTGAGCAGCCCCCAGAAGAGCGCGATGATGGCACCGGAGGCGGCGCAACATGCGACAAAACCGACGGCGTCCTGCCTGTCCCACTTTCCAAATTCCCACGACGAGTTTTTGCCGAAGAGCTTGGTGTGGTCGAAGCGGCGCGGGTTGCGGCGCGTTTCCTCGATGGCCTGCGCCTCGAGTTCGGGCGTGTCGCCAACGGGCGTTTTCATTTTGCCATAGAAGAAATCGACCTGCCCGGGGTTGCGGTTCCGCGTCAGGAGGCTCATGAGAATGAGAACGATGAAGGGCAGCGCGGCGTCCACATAGTAGCGGAGGTTTTCGCGATTGCGCGCGCTCATCGTGGCCGAGTCGACGATGCCGAGCTTGGTGGCCATGAAGTTCTCCATGTCGAAACGACCGCTGCCTTTCAGCGGACTGTTGGGGTCGTCCTTGTCCACGCGGGTGACAACCTCCCAGTAAACGGGGGCCGGTTTGCCATCCTTCTCAATGGAGGAAATCGCGAGCGACTGGTTGTTGGTCATCGCCGGAATCCACGGCGCGACAATCGGGAATGCGACATTGAGCGCGATCGCCACGATGATCGCCGTCCACGCGGCGGGCAGCGTCACCCGGCGCCAGAAGAACATAACCATGATCAGCACGCCAAAGGGCACGTTGACGGTGATGACGAGCTTAACGACCGCCATCATGTCCTTCATGAATGTCGCGGCGAAAAGCCCGACGACCAGAACCACGCAAATGGTGCACCGCGCAACAAACACACTTTTCGTCTCGCTGGCGGCGGGATTAAACACGCGGTAGATGTTGCGCGTGAACAAGGCCGAAACCGCGATGGATTTTGCGGCGAGATTCGACATCACGCCGGCGATAACACCCGCGAGCATGAGGCCGATGAATCCGGGGATCGGGCCGAGCAACCGCTCGGAAAGCATGCCCCACGCCGTGTCGGAATCGGCAAGCGCGTCAGGTCCGACAAAGAGCGCCGCGGCAATCAGGCCCGCGAACGTCCACAAAATGATCATCAGGCGTTTGCCGTAGAGACCGGTCACGCCCATGCGGGCGGCGGTTTCGTTTTTCGCGGAGCCCATGATGTTCATGTTCGGACTGAGCGCGTTCATTTGTATAAGGCTTACCAGTGTGATCGCAAATATGCTCCAGCCCGTGAGCGAGCCGCCGAACAAGTCGAACATCTTTGCAGGCACCCTCTCGGCAAGCTGCCCCCAGCCGCCGATCGCGTAGAGTCCGGTCGGGATAAGCAATATGGAGAAAATAATAATCAGCGTGCCCTGCAACGCCTCCGCGACCGCCGCGGCCTGCATGCCGCCGAGCACCATATACGCGCCCACGACCGCGATAAACATTATATAAAAACCCCATTTATACACAGGCGGGCGAAGCACCGACACATTGCTGTATATATCGCCGCGCGCCTTCGCGTCGCGCAAGTCCGCCAGGCGTTGTTGCTGCGCGGGCGTGAGCGGGGTGATGTTTTCAAAACTCTTCGTGTCCGCCGCCATGTCATGGGTGATTTCGGCGATGCGGGCGCGCTGCGCGCCGGTGAGCGCATCGGGCACGATCGCATTCAAACCCGCCAGCTCGGCGGCGATGATCGACACGCGCTGTTGTGTTTCGAGGGCGCGCAACTCGCGGAAACTTTCGACGGCGGCGCGCTCCTCAACCGTCCATGAATCCTCGGCCTTGTTCACCAGCGACGCCGTGATCGTGTAAGCCGTGAAACTGCCGAAACCAATCAGCAGCACCGCCACGCAAATCTGGAACAGCGAATAAAACACGCCCATGCCCTTGCTGTTGAAACGGTCGACAAAAAGATCGGCCATCGTGAGCAGGCGCACGCGGCGAAACCACACGTTCATGAACCAGTAATACGGGTTGATGAACACCGTCTGGAACGAATACCACGCGTTCGACGCGCCGCTTCTGTAAACGAAGCTCGCGTTGGAAACCGCACCCTGCGGCTCGGTGGCGTTGCCGAAGTTGAGGAACGCCTGGTAGAGCTTGCCGAGCTTGCGGCCCGCGAGGAAGTAACTCTCCTCGCCCTTTGACGAGGCGGCTTTGGCGCGCCTCCCGATGTAAACAATCGCCGCGAAATAAGCGAGAACCACCAGGATGTCCAATATTCGGATGCCGTTCATAAAATAATGCGAGTTTGGGTTATTTGATTGATGAAATTGAACAACCCGCCGCAGTGCGTTTAGGGGCAGATATGGAGGGTTGGTTACGGGTGTTTGTCATCGGGGAAAGCGAAACGGGGCGCGTGCGCATTTTCAGCACATTCAACCCGGCTTGCGCCGGCAACATTAACATTTACATGTGAAACAAGCTTGATGTCTTTCGCGAACAGCCAACTCTCTGACAGTAAGAAGCACCCATGTCCTCAACAGCCCCCTCACTCCGCGATCTCGCAAAGACCCTTGGCCTCTCGCACACCACCGTTTCCGAGGCCCTCCGCAACAATCCCCGCGTCAAACCCGAGACGCGCCAGCGCGTGCACGCCGCCGCCAAGGCCGCCGGCTATCAATACAACCCGCTCGCCGGCGCGCTCATGTCCGAAATGCGCCGCTCGCGCGCGACCACCTTTCGCGGCGTGATCGCCATCGTCGATCTCGACGGTCCCGCGGGACGCGCGCCCAGCTCCGCGCGCTACCACCGCGAACTCACCAAGGGCGCCATTGAGCGCGCGGAGGAACTCGGCTTCAAGGCCGAGGTTTTCATCGTGGGGCACGAAGGCATGACGCCCCAGCGCCTCGACACCATACTCCAGTCGCGCGGCATCCGCGGCGTATTCCTGCTCCCCGTCAGCGACAACCCCGACCTCACAAAAATCAACTGGTCGCGCTACGCCAGCATCTACACCGATTACGTGATCGAGCAGCCTGCGCTCCACAACATCTGCCCCAATCACTACCGCGCCATGCTCATGGCGTTGCACCGCCTCCAGTCGCTGGGCTACAAGCGCCCCGGCCTCGTGATTCAACAACACCACGACGAGCGCCTCTTCCACCGATGGGAAGCCGCCTACCAAATCTACCAGCACCACTACAACAACAACGCAACCAAGGTTCCCTCGCTCCTGTCGCGCGAAATCAACCGCGCGGACTTTTCCAAGTGGTTCAAGAAATACAAACCCGACGTCGTGCTCTGCCACCGCGCCGAGGTGCTCGACTGGATGCGCGAGTGCGGCGCGAAGGTTCCGCAGTCGCACGGCTTCTGCTGCCTGAACACAATGATGAACCCCGATGTCGCCTGCGCCGGCCTCGACCTCCAGCCGCGATTGCTCGGCACCCGCGGCATCGAACTCGTCATCGGTCAACTCTACCGCAACGAATGCGGCGTCCCCGAGCTGCGCACCACAACAACCGTCCCCGCCCAATGGGTTGACGGCCCGACGGTGCGGGACCTGAAAAAGAAATAAGCATCCCTTACGATTATTTTCAGGCCTTAACAGGCACAGCGCGCGCCAATCGGGTGCGTCGTTAATGACAGGACGGTGGCGGACTGTCGCTAATGCTCGAAACGCCATTCCGAGCGAAGCGAGATTCTGCCAACCGCAGTGTGTGCCTCTCGCAATTCCCGGCGCGCTCGGCGAGCGCGCCCCACCCTGTCAAAGGTCAAACCGAGCTTACTAATGGTATTTATTTTTCGCTGCGGACTGCCGTGACGATGTCCGGTTTCGCCGGCGGCTTCATGCCTTCGCCGAGATAAAATCCGGGGTGCGGGGGCTGGTTGTAGGTGGTGTTCTGCCACGCGATCGCCAGGCGATACTGGCGGTCGTGCATGAGCGTGTGAAGGCGGTGCTCCGTCGGGATCGTCGTCGTGTAGATGCGCAGTTCGCGGTTGTCCTTCGTGCGCCAGATCACTTCCTCGCGCCAGTCGCCAAAGATGTCGCCGCTCAGGCAGGGCGTGGCCTTGGTGCCGTTGTTGGTCACGCACTCGGGGTCCGAGAAAAGCATGTCAGAGGTTTGCGTTTTCCAATTCCATTTCGAAATCCACGCGCGCTCGCGTCGCGAGTCTCCGTCGAGAAATTCACGCAGGAGATCGCCGTCCCACCAGATGAGAAAGTTTTTTTCGCGCGGGGGCGTTTTTGAGATGACGTTGCCCTTGTTGTCGTAAAGCGCGCCGTAGCTGGCCCACATCTCGTAACCTTTTGTGCGCGGATCAATGTCGGCGGCGACACCGCGGCCGATGTCGGCTTTTTTGCCCCACTCGTCGCCCTTGGGTCCGACGCCGAAGAGCAGCATGCCCGTGCGCGCGTCGCGGTATTCGATGCCCGCGTCGCCATACGAGCTTCGGCTTTCGTGCACCATGAACACTTGCTGTCCGCCGCGATCCGGGTCCATGACGCTCATGTGCAGCGCGTCGCCGTGGCCAAGCCCGGTCGAGTAGAGGCCCGTGCCGTCGTTGTTGATCGCGGCGGCGCCGTAGATGATTTCGTCGCAGCCGTCGCCATCGACATCGCCGACGGTCACGCTGTGCGCGCCCTGGCCATTGTATTTTTTGTTGCCGGGCGTGCCGTCCTCGCTGTCAAAAATCCAGCGTTGCGCGAGCTTGCCGCCGCGCCAGTCCCATGCGACGAGCACGGCGCGAGTGTAATATCCGCGGCACATGACGAGGCTCGGGCGGCTTCCGTCGAGATACGCCGTGGCGGCGAGGAAGCGGTCGATGCGGTTGCCGTGGGCGTCGCCCCAGATTTTTTTCTGCCGCGCACCGTCCGGGTTGTCGTCTCGGTTTTCGGGGTCGCGTTGCGGGAGGTATTGCACGGTGGACATGGCCGCGCCGGTTCGGCCGTTGAAAATGGTGAGGTATTCGGGGCCGGAGAGTATGCGCCCGGTGTGGCGGCCTTCCGTGCCGCGATGGTCCGCGTTCGCGTCGCCGATGACTTTGCCAACGCCGTCGATGGTGCCGTCGGCGGTTTTGCAGGCGACCTCGGCAAACCCGTCGCCGTCGAAATCATAAACTTGAAATTGCGTGTAGTGCGCGCCGGCGCGGATGTTTTTTCCGAGGTCGATGCGCCAGAGAAAAGTGCCGTCGAGTTTGTAGGCGTCGATATACACATTGCCCGTGTAGCCGTCGTGGGCGTTGTCGTGCGCGTTGGTCGGATCCCACTTTAATATGATCTCGTATTCACCGTCGCCGTCGAGGTCGCCAACCGAGCAATCGTTGGCATTGTAGGTATAGGATTCTCCAGCGGGCGTGACGCCGCCCTCGGGGATGCGCAACGGGATGGAGATGTATTGGCGCACGGGCGCGTTTGGGCGGAGCGTGTTGAGCGAGGTTGTTTTCGCGGCGGGGAGGCTTTGTTCGCCGGTGATCGCGCGCACCGAGTAGGTGTTGGTTTTCGAAAAATCGGCGGATTTGTCGGTGAAGTGCGTGGCCTTGGCGAGGGGCGCCGTGTTGAGTTTCACGGGCGCGCCGCCGTCGGTGGTGCGGTAAATATCAAACGCCATGTCGGACGCCTCCGTGCCGAGCAACCGCCAGCTCACGAACGCGGACGACTTGGTCGCGCGCACCGCGACAACCCCGCGGTCAAGCGCCTCCATTTGCGACGGCGCGGCGGTGGCGACGCCGGCTCCAAGCACGACGAACAAGGCGAGGAGGCGGAGGGAAATCGGGTGGAATCTTTTCATGCGCATAAAAGGGTTTGAGGGTTGGATTGCATATCGCGCCAAACAGTTGGCGCATGATGGAAAGAATATCGGAACGCGCCCTGCCCTCGCCTCCCCAATATTGGGGATTTTTTGCCCTGCCGCGCTGTCTTGCGGGCAGGATGCCCGCGCTCCCGGGTGCCGATCAATTTTTTAATATTTCGTAGAATTCAACCTCGCCGATGCTAAGGGTTTTGCCGCCGATTTTATCGGCTCCGGTGGAGGCGTTTTCCTTTGCGGCGACTTCGCTCATGGTGAAGGCGTCGCGCGCCTCGGAGCTGCCCTGCAACTCAATGCGCACGACCTTGCCCGCGACGGCGGGTTTCACCTCGAGGGTCACATAACCGAGGCTTTTCGGTGTTGCGTCGCGGTAGATTTCAACCCCGTCGAGCGTGATGCTCACCGGATAACTGCGCTGGCGCCAACCGGTGAGCCGCAATATGATTTCTTCCAGCTTCGCGGGACGCTCAAGCGTGTATTCAATCCACGCGCCGGCGAGATCGTTCGCGCTTGTCCACGCCGTCGTCTCGTCATCGTCGTAACTCTTGGCGGCATCGGCGGCATTTGAGCCGGCGCGCACGGAAACCACCTCGACCGGTGTGCGCGAGATTTTATACGACGGGCCCGCTGGTGTCGGGCCGCGATCCGGGAGGGCGATTTCCGGCACGGGCGGCAAGGCGGCGAGGCCGTTGTGCGACGGATACTCGACCGAGTGGAGCGTGAGCGCGGCGGAGCGCAACGAACCCGAACGGGCGCGAAGCGTGATCGCGCCGGGCTGGCGCGTGGTGCGAATCAAGACGCGATTCACCCCGCATTCGACCGGCAGTGTTTTCGAAAGAATATAGTTGTCGGCGCGCCCGTGCCCGATGCCGCCGCGCCATTCGGCGGGCCCGTCGAGTTCAAACTCGACCAAGTCGAGCGCGGTCGGGCAGCGGCGGCCATCGGCATCGACTACCTCGAACTCGACCAGCGCGAGGTCGTGCCCGTCCGCGTGGTAGTTTGCCTTGCCGATATTTTTCAGGCGCAAGGCGGTCGGCTCGCCGGATGTTTGGATGACGGCCTCGGTGACTTTTTTCCCGGCGGTGTCATAACCGGCAGCACGGAGTTCACCGGGCTGCCAGGCAATGTTTTCAAATGTATAAAGAAACCGGTGCGACTGCGCGCCGCGTCCGAGCGATTTTCCATTGAGAAACAACTCAACCGCGTCGGCGCTCGATACAACGTATATGTTTTTCACGGTGCCGGGGGCGTAGTTCCAGTGGCCGATGATGTGCGCGGCGGGGCGCTCGATATCGACCCACGCGTCCCACATGACTTTGTGCGCGTGGAAGCCGTCCTTGGGAATGCGCATGGCGTCAACCTCGCCGCTGCGACGGTAATTTTCTGAGCCGCGATGATGCGTGTTGGAATCGGAAAATATAATATTGGTGCCGCCGCTGTTCACGCGACGCCCGGTGCCGGGACGCTCGCGCCAATAATCATACCAGCGCACTATGTTTTCAATGGCATGGGAGTCCTGGTTGCGATTGTAGACGGCCGCGGGCGCGTTTCTATATAACGGGCCGTCGCCGTTCTTGTGATAGGGCGGCGAGTATTCATCCCAATATTTGCGCAAACCCTCGTCGCGCGAATACTCCATCTGCCAAAAGGGGATGCGCGCGCTTTTGTTTATATAAAGCATGTGGCCGCCGTATTCGGCGATTTTGCTGTTGAGCATGTCGCGGGAACCCGAGGCGCGCCCGCCGTGCGGATCGTATTTGTCGCGCAGGGCCCTCATTTCGATCATGTGCTCCTCCGAGACGCCGTTGTTGCCGGACTCGTAGAAGAGGATGCTCGGATTGTTGCGGTTGTAGATGATGGCGTCGCGCATGACCTCGACGCGCTGCTCCCAGCGGCGGCCGGTCACGTCGCGCTCGGAATCTCCGGCGGGCATCGCCTGAATGAGGCCGACGCGGTCGCACGATTCGACGTCCTGTTTCCAAGGAGTGATGTGCATCCAGCGCACAAGATTGCCGCCGCTTTCAACCATGAGTCCGTTGCTGAAATCGCTGAGCCACGCGGGCACGCTCGCGCCGATGGCGGGCCATTCGTTTGAGGTGCGCTGCGCGTAACCGTGCATTTGGATGACGCGGTCGTTGAGCGTGATCATGCCGTTGGCGTATTCGGTTTTGCGGAAACCGGTGCGCGTGGTGACGGTGTCCACGGGTTTGCCGGCAACCGAGATCGTGGTGCGCACATCATAGAGCGCGCCGTGCCCCCAACTCCAAAAGTCGATGTTTTTGGCGCGCGCGCTTGTCTTCAAAACGGCGGTTTCACCGGGAGCGATATTGACGGGGGCCGCGGCGGAAACTTTCACGCCGAGCGCGGGGATTTCCATTGTATACAAGGCGGCCTGCGACTTGCCGGTTTCGTTGCGCACCTCGGATTCGGCGTGAATCGTGGCGACGCGGTTTTTAATATCAAAATCAACGGCGTATATATAAACGCCGGTCGTCTTGAGATTCGAATAAAGCGGGAGCGTTTGATAAAGTTTTTTGGTGATATGCAGGCGGACGTTTTTTGTGATTCCGCCGTAGTTGGCGTTGAAGTTTTTGTCGGCCCACTGGTAGCGCTGGTTGGTTTCCTTTTCGCGATAGTCCCAAGCGTTGTCAGTGCGCACGGCGATGATGTTTTCGCCGGCGCCGAGCTGCCCGGTGATATCGAAGCCAAATGCCATGATGCCATTTTCGCTGCGGCCAACGTGCTTGCCGTTCACATAAACCTCGGCCGCCTGCCGCACGCCCTCGAACTCGATGAATATTTTTGTGTTATCGAGCTGCGCGGCGGTGAGTGTGAAATGTTTTCGATACCAAGCGACGCCAGTCGAGTGATCCTTGATGTCCTTGCTGAAAGCGTCGTCCTCGTTCCACGCGCGCGGGAGCGTGACGAGTTTCCACGCGGAGTCGTCGAAGTCCCTGGCATCGGCGCGGACAGGGTCGCCGACGTGCAGGCGCCAGTCGAGGTTGAGGTTGTGGGTTTCGCGTTGCGCAAGGGCGGCGGGCGCGAGAACGAGCGATGCGAGGGCGGCGAGAAGAAGAACGTGAAGTTTGGGCTGATTCATTGAGCGTGGCTGACGGGAAATGGTTTGGTTTGGAGACAGAGAGCACGGATTAACACGGATGCGCACTTCGCCGCATTTGTGTTTATTCGTGTGATCCGTGTTGAAGTGACGGATTGTGTTTAACTTCCCTCGGGTTTTTCGAGTGTGGCTGCGGACGGACTGGAAGGGATGGCGATTTTTTTCGGGTCGTCGGGGTGCTCGGGGTTAAACCTGCCGGCGTCGGGAGCGAGGCGGACGGCGAGTTCGGGAAGCTGCACGCGAATGGCCTCGACTATGCAACGCGCGAGTTCGTAGGCGCCGTAGTTGCTGAAGTGCGAATTGTCGGCGAGGGCATTGGGCTGGTTGGGATAGGTGTTGGCCGGGGCAAACACAAAGGCATCCTTTGATTTCTCGACGCCGAGCGCGGTGAAGAGGCGTCCGCTAATCGTGTGCAAGTCGATGAAGGGGACGTTTTTTTCCTCCGCGACTTTGCGGACGGCGGCGGGATAATCGCCGTGCGTGTTTTGGAGTTTGCCAGCCTTGTCAAAACGGCGGCGATACATGGGGGAAATCAGCACGGGTTTGCCCTTTTTCGCGACGATGGCGTCGACATATTCGCGGAGGTTGCCGGCATAGGTTGTGAACGCGCCGCCGTTTTTCTCCTTCATGTCGTTATGCCCGAATTGTATGAAAACGTAATCGCCGGGCCGGAGCGTGTTGAGGATTTTTTCGAGCCGGTTCTGACGGTGGAAGGAACCGAGCGCGAGGCCGGACTGGGCGTAGTTGGCGACAACCGTGCCGGGCGCGAAGAAGCGCGGAAGCATCTGCCCCCACGAGGCCCAGGGTTCGTTTT
Organism: Ereboglobus luteus; assembly: GCF_003096195.1. Taxonomy (NCBI): domain Bacteria; kingdom Pseudomonadati; phylum Verrucomicrobiota; class Opitutia; order Opitutales; family Opitutaceae; genus Ereboglobus; species Ereboglobus luteus. Next base: position 4,148,859 of record NZ_CP023004.1, read on the forward strand.
GCTGGTCGGTGACGGTGGAATCGCCCGCGAGAAAAACATTCAGCGCGGTTTCGTTGCGCGCGATTTCGATCGCGGAGACCGCGGGACTCGGGCCGTTGAATTCGAGCGTGAGCTTGCTGTCCCAGTTTGCGGCGCCGATTTCGTTGGGCTTGAGCGACACTTTTTTATCCGAACCGGGGATGTCCGGTGTGTGGACGCTGACTGTGAAAGTGCGCGCGGTTGTTTCGCCTTTCGCCGTCTTGACCGACTCAAGCATGAGGCGGCGGTTCTCCGCCTTCACGGTGGTGTCGGACGCGGCGTCCGGGCTGCCGAGGTGGACGGTGACATCGTAAACGCCCTCGGGCAGGTCGATGGAGACGAACGGCGAGGAACTTGTTATCGAGCCGGGGGCGATGTCGATGCGTTGCGGCGCGGAATAAGCCGCCACCGCAAAAATGCAAAAAAGAACACCAAGCATTCCATGTATTTTTATATGCGTCTTCATTGGCGAGAAACTATGGATTCGCATAATACCGGGCAATTTATTAGAAACGATAACCAACCCCGGCGCGGATGGCCACCGTCTGATCGACCATGATATTGCTGTCGCCAGCGTAACTTGCAAAGAAGGACAGGCCGTTGTAATAATCGAGCGAAAGGCCACCTTCGATATGCCAGCCGCTGCGATCACCGGGCGCGCTTTTGACCGTCACCGTTTCACCCAGCACCGTTGCCGAGATGTTGCGCTCTCCCCGACTTGAGCGAAAGGCCCAGTAGGCATTGAGAAAGGGGCGTATGACGGCCTTGTCCCTTAATATTTCATAACTGCGCGCCAGTTGAAATCCGAAGGATGCGATAACCGATTCGGCGTCCTGCTTGCCCACCGCAAGCGCTGTTTCAGAGGCGCCACCAGTTTCCCTGAATGCGTCCGCCTTCCATTTTAGATACTGGAGACCGAGCGTCGGCCGCACATCAAGCCAGGAGCAGGGCGCTTTGTAGCTTATAAGGGCGCGCCCACCGTAACGCGTGCCATCGGTGCTGCCTTTGTAGAGGGATCCCACCAGACTGGCATTGCGTTTGGCATCATAGCTGTCGGTGCCATAGAAGCCGAGCAGACTGGCTTGAAAGTTGCCGGCGCGGTAACGGGTGTAGGCGCCGTAGGTGTGGCTCTTGGAGTCCCCCGTGCTGCCGGAATCATCCATTGTATAATCGGTCTTGTCATAGGAATAAACAAGGCCGACAAGCAACGAGGGCGATATGGCGTAGTCCACTCCAGTAAGGATTTTTATCGGATCGATTTCATAATATTCATTTTGGGCAGTGGTGTTTTTATGCGCAGTGGCGCGCGATGCCTGCGCATAAACATCAAATTTTTTCACAGCGCGAAGCTTCTCGTCGGGAATGGCGAGACGGTTCTCAATGCTCGTGCCCAGCGCGGTCGTCTGGACGACGGCCGCCGGGAACCACACTTGATACGATTGCGGGCCGAGTTGATTCAGCACACTGCCATAGGCGCTTATGCTGTATTGACCGTCGAGCCCCACGGCAACCTGGTGCGGAATCGAAGCCCCCACGCGATCCATGGCCGCGGCGATCGTGCGCTGGTTTTCCGTAATGCCGGGAACATCGGCGTATTTACTGCGCACAATCTGAACCCATATCTCATGGCCGCCTCCGGTTAAATCAATTTTCTCCCAAAAGCTATTCGCGGCGATCATTCCAAAATTATGAACCAATTTATCATTAAACGTCCCGGTGATGTCGCCGTTGACGGTTATGATTTTGTAACGCGCGCCGTCCTTGACCTGAAAATTCCGGACGTCGCGGGAAATACCGAGGGTGACTCCCTCCGTGTCCTCGGAAAGCGCCAAGCTTCCATTGACGACCAGCTGATCCCTTGATGTCTCCGTGAAAAAATCGAGATTGATGGATGTATTGGGTCCCATATCGAGCGTTCCGGTGATGGTCAGCGTGGCGGCTTCGGTTTTGGTTCCGGGAGCTATGACTGAAGTGGAGTTGGATGTTACAAGCCCGATGATAAAACCCGATCCGCCAATGTAAGTCGTCGCCCCGCCCTGCTGTCTGATGCTGCCATTAAAAACACCGTCAACCTGAAGCGTGCCGTAGCGCAACAGGGCGTAACTTGAACCGGGAAGAGTGACAACGCCCGTCTGCCCGATCACGGTTGTTTGCGATGAGTTGAATGTATTCAGGCGAAGCGCCTCCCCGGTCGTGCGCGCGCTCGTGAACGCCCCTGAAATCGTGGAACCATACGATATGTAAACCTGATTGGTTCCCGTGGTCAGTGTCGTGCCCATGTCCATGTTAACCGACGCCAACAAAATGCTGCTTGTCGTGGCGGCTCCGGAAAAATCGGCGGTGGAATTGCCGTGCATGACAAGGGATGCGCCCCACAGCGACGAGCGATCAGGGGCGTTTTTAATGGCGGGATACGCGGTCGAATCGCGGGCGCCGGTGTAGAGGAGTTTTGAATAATCGTTTAGTGTGATTGTAATCGGAAGATCCGTGTTGGCGTTGTTGACGCTATAAAAACCGCCCCCGCGACATTGAGAATCGCCAGTCCGTCGCCGGTGCCTTGCAGGCTTATATTATATTCGCCCGTATTGGGCGTCACAGAAAGGCCGCCGATTGCATAAACAAGGTTTCCGGTGTTTGTGTTGGTTATATAAATGGTCGTCGGCGAGTTGTGGCCAATGCCGATATAATCGGATTCGCCGGGGAGCTGGCCGAGGCTCCAATTGGCGGAGTTGCCCCAGTTGGAATCAGCCGTGCCCGTCCAGTAGATGGTGCTGGAGTCAAGCGTGGCGGCGTTGAGACCGGCTCCCTGCACGGCAATGGCCGCCGCGAACGCGAGGAGGGTTCTGGAAATTGTATTCTTTTTCATAAAGGGGATCGTGTTGCGGGTTATGTAATGTGGCGGCTTCACAGGTTGTATTTAAGCACGAAGTTTATGGTGGTGCCGGCCCTGTAATAGCGGACGAGACGGCCGAAGCGCTCGTATTCGTCGGGCTCGTTGAGGACATTGCGCCAGTCGCAGGAGAGCGACCAGTTGCGGGAGAATTGATAGGTGAAGCTCAGGTCAAGGCGTCCGCTGGCCTTTGTGTAGGTGCCGTCATTTCCCATGGTGATCGAGCCGTCGGGGTTGGTGAGCGTCGAGGGCGAGCGGCGCAGGTAGCGTCCGAACCAGTTGTAACCGGCCTGGATGCTCCACCCATTGCCGCGGTAGGTGATGCGGGTGTTCGAGACCTTGCGCTTGAGGTTCACCACATCGATGTCTCCCTTGGGTTTGATGTAGGAGAACGACTCGTAGAATTCGATGTTCTTGAGGAATGAGGGGAGGAATGAGAGGCGCTGGCGATAGCTGATTTCAAAGCCGTCCATCTTGGCGGTGCCTATGTTAAACGCGGAGCCATAGTAGATGTCGTAATTGGGATACTGCTCATAGAGCGATTGATATTGCTCAACCAAGTCCGGGGCCACGTCGGCGAGCAGGCCGCTGGTTTCGAGAATAAAGTCGGTGATGTCTTTTCTGAAGACACCGCCGGAAATGACGCCGCCGTGAGGGAGATAGTATTCGACGCTGATATCGTAATTATTGCTGTATTGCGGTTTCAGCCCGGTGTTTTTCTTGTTGATTGTAACCGTCTGGGCGCTGGAGCTCACGGTGTAGCTGTCGCTTGGAAGCAAATATTCCAGTTTCGGGCGACCGATCGAAGTGGTGTAGGCGGCGCGGAATATCAGGTTGGCGAGCGGCTCGTATTTCAACTGCACATTGGGGAACCAGTTGTCATACGATTTTTTGCCCGAAACCATGGAATAATACAGGGGATCGGTGTTGGAGAGGCGTCCATCCGTTTGGAAGCCGCTGGCCTCCGTGGAGGTGTGCTCATAGCGGACGCCGGCCATGATGTTGAGGTTGTGAATCTGCCAGGAGCCCATCATGTAGCCGGACACCACGTCCTCGGTGAGTTCGTTTGTATAACGATAGAGCGACTGCCTGTGGGTTGACTCGTCCAAGGTGAACATGTCCGGGTTTTCATTAAAATAATCCAGCACCTTCCACGGACTGATCCAGTTCGGGACGGCGGTGTCGGTGAACTCCCAAGAGTCCTTGCGCACGGGATCATAAAACTCACTGTATCCGGGCCTGGAGGCGTTGCTGTCGTTGAGCGTGTAGTTTTTCTTGTAGGTATGCCTGTTGCGCGTCCAGGAGGTGTAGCTTGAGCCGGCACGGATGGAAAGCGGGTGACCGAGCAGCATGGCCGGGATGCGGATGTTGGCCTTGGCGCCGCTCTTTTCATCGACCATGAGCGAGTCGCTGGTGTTGATTATGAGGCCGCTGTAATTGTCGAGGTCGAGGTAGTCGTTTTGCGGAGTGATGCCGAGTTGCCGGATGGTGGGGCCGTCGTTGGACTGCAGGTTGTCGAATATATAATGTCCCCTGGGGCTGTTGTAGGTGATGGAGTTGAGACCTTGCGCGCGGTGGGTGAAGGCGCGCGAGATATAGCCGTCGTAGTCGATGCGTATGCCGCCGAACTGATGCTTCACGCCGGGGTTGATCGACCAGGCCTGGCCGTAGCCCTGCTTGTCGGGCGCGCCGCCGACGGTCATGCCTACGTAGGCGCCTTCAACTTCGACCGTGTTGAAGTTGGAGGCTGATTTTATCACGGTGCCGTTGTTGGTCGTGTTGAGACGCGCGGCGACCGAACCGCCGCCAAGATCCTTCCAGTCATTGTAGGATGTCTTGAGCGAGATGGAGGTGGTGCGGCTGATCTTGAAATCAGTATTGAAGGTGAGGGAGCGATTGCGCCTTTTGGAAACGGCCTCGGTGAGGCGGGTGTCGCTCATGTAGCCGCTCATGTCGGCAGTGGGCAGATCGGAAGTGTTGGGCCTGTCGAAGATGTAACCTTGATCGCCGATGGTGTTGTTAAAGCGGTAGGTCTCATAGGCGTTGGCGTTAAGACTGATGCCGAGACGGTTTCCTAGGAAGGCCTCGGAATAATATACGTTGGCGCCCGGCGACCAAGAACGGGCGGGGGAACGGTTGCCGGTGGGCACGGGATCCCAGTCAAGCGCGGCGGTGTTGAGTCCCATGCTGGTATCGATGCGGATGCGGCGGCCTTTCTGGTCGAAGGCGTTTTTTGAAATCATGTTGATAACGCCGCCGTTGGCATTGGCCGGCGAGGAGGGCGGCGGCGATTTGTAAACCTCGATACTTTCGATGGAGGCAATGGAGAAGTTTTTCAGGGCGACGCCGCGCTCGGTGCTGGTCTCGGGATTGGTGGAGCTGTTGGCAAATTCGTTGCCATCGACACTCATGGTGCCCTGGTCGGAGCCGATGCCGCGGATGGAGAAACTGCCGACATCCTCGCCAGCGTAGTCAACGAAGATGCCGGGGAGATTTTTCAAAAGTTCGCCCGCGTTTGTGTCGATGAGGTTGCCGAAGGCGTCCGTGGCAACGACGTTTTTCATAACGTCGGACTGGCGCTGACGCTGCACGGCGGCCGACTGGCCCTCGCGCTCGGAGGAAACGACAAATTTTTCGAGAAGGTAAACGTCAGAGCTCATCACAAACTCGACATGAACAGCGACCCCGGACTCGATGGTGACGGTCTTGGTTTGGTCGTCCAGGTCAACGTAGGCTACGCGCACGGTGTGCTCGCCGGGCGCGAGATTGCCAATGCGGAAGGTGCCGTCGCTTTCCGTGAGGACGGGCGTGCCCTGCGAATCAACAAACACCTGGGCGCTGGCAAGCGCGACACCGGTCTTGGCGCTGCTCACCTTGCCGGTAACGACACCTGTGGTCTGGGCCTGGGCTTGGAGCGGTAGTGAGCCAAAAGCGTGAAACACAAAAAGCGTTGCGACGATAGCAAACGGAATTGCCGAATTCCGGCGACGCAAACGGCGGCGCAAAACATGAACTCCGCCGAGGAGCGCGAGCACAAGCAAATACCAAAGGCCGGGGGCGCCGCCGCCGTTTCCGTCGCTGATGCCGTTTCCGGAGGGCTGCTGCGAGGCGCCATTCACGGTGAGGGAAACGGGAGTGCTTTCCACCGAGCCCATCGGGTTGGTGGCTTGCACGCTGTAACGGCCGGCGTCGGTGCGCGTGACGGAGCTGATTGTGAGCGCAGATTCGGTCGCGCCAGCAATCGCCACGCCGTCCTTATACCATTGATAGGTCGGTATGGGCGCCCCGGAAGCGACTGCTGTAAAGATGGCGCCCCGGCCCTCGTCAACCGTTTGCGCCTTGGGCAGTGTCGTGAAGTAGGGGCCGGCCTGAAGAACGCGGACAATGTGGTTGCCGGTGTCGAGGACGTAGATTTCGCCCGAGACCGAATCGATTGTTATGCCGCCGGGGGCGTTGAGCGTGGAGTCCTCGCCCGAACCGTCTTGCGAGCCGCTGCTGCCCGCCATGCCGGCAAAGGTGGAAACAGTGCCGGCAACGGTGTCGATGACACGAATGGTGTTGTTGCCGGTATCGGCCACATAGATGACACCCGCGGCGTCGACGGCGAGCGACTCGGGTGTGTTAAAGGTGGCGATGCTTGTCGAGCCGTTGGCACTGCCTGTCGAGCCCGCGATGCCGGCGACCGTTTCAACAACTCCGGTGGAGAGTTCGATGCGACGGATCATGCTGTTGCCCGTATCGGCAACGTAGAGGCAGGAGCAGTCGGCATTGATCGCGATCCCCATGGGCAAGTCGAAGCCGGCGGCCGCGCCCGTGGCATTGGCCGTGCCGGGCGTGCCGCTGGCACCGGCGACGAGCGCGGTCTCGCAGGTGGCGGTGTTGATTTTGACGATGGTATGGTCGCCGGTATTTGCCACGTATAGATTACCAGAGGCGTCGATGACGAGACCGGTTGGCGCGTTGAGCGCGGGCGTGCCGGCAAGCACAAGCGTGGTCGCGACACCGGTGGCAATGTCGATTTTGACAATGCCATTTGCTCCGGTGTTGGCGACATAGAGGGCCGCGCCCGCGGCATCAATGACAACGGAAGCCGGGGCGTTGAGACCGGTGGCGAAGGTGGAGACGGTGCCGTCGGTCGCAATTTTGCGAATGGAACCGTTGCCGGTGTCGGCGACGTAGAGATTGCCGTTCTGATCGGCGACGCCGGCTCCGGGCGTGTTAAAACGCGCGTCGGAGGAAGGGCCGTCGGCCGAGCCGGGCGAGCCCGCCGAGCCGGCGAGCGTGGTGAGCGCCGAGGAACCGTTGATTGTGAAAGTGACCTGCTTGGTGCCGGGGCCGGTGGTGTTCATTGCAATGAGACTCACAAGATAGGAACCGCTGGCCTCGGGCGTGCCGCTGATAACACCGGTCGAGGTGTTGACCGAAAGTCCGGGAGGCAGGTTGATGGCGGCAAAGGTCGTGGGCGAGTGCTCCGCGACAATCGAATAGGTGAAGGGTGTGCCTACCATGCCGATCGCGGAATCCGCGCCGCCGATGACAGGCGGGTGGATGACCACGACGACATTGAGCGTGGCGGCGCCTGTGCCGGCGTCGTTGGTCGCCTGCATCAAGGCTTGATAGGTGCCGGTAGTGACAAAAGTGCCGGAGATGACACCCGTGACCGGATCAAGGACAACGGTGGACGGAAACGCCATGATGTCCCCGGTGGCAACGGTGTTGTCCAAGCCGTAACTCGCGGGACTGTTGGTCGCGACGATTTGATGACTGAACAATTGGTATTGGGTTTGTGTCACGCTCTCCTTGGTAATTTCCGGCTTTGGCAATGATACGACGAGCTCGAGCGCGGCGGTGCCGGTGCCGGCGATGTTGCTGGCAAAGAGCGTGACCTCGCTTGTTCCGAGCGTCTTGGCCTTGCCGGTGATCTGGCCGGTCACGGTGTTGATCTCCAAGCCGGCGGGCAACCCGGTGGCGTTGAATGCAGTGGGATTGTTGTCCGCCTCGATTGCATAAACATAAGTCGCGTTTATGACGGCGACGCTGCGCGCCGCGCTTGTGATGACGGGCGCGGGAGGCAGGGTCGCGTAGGAAATGACCGTAAGCGTTTCGGTGGTGATTCCGGAATCGTTGCTGGCGGTCAGCGTGATCGCATAGGTGCCCGCCGCGAGCGTGCCGCTGATGATATTGGTTGACGGATCGTAGGAAAGGCCGGCGGGCAAATCGGTGGCATTGAGTTGCGTGGGATTCGACGGGTCACTAGTCGCCGTGAGCGTGTAGGTAAAAGCATCGCCCGTCATGACGTCTGCCTTGAGCGGACTGGTTATGACTGCCTTGGCAACCTCGCCGCCGGCGATAATGACCTGAACCTTGGACCCGACGATGACTATATCGGCCGTGATTGCGGGGTCGGCCGGGTAGGACCATGTGAAGGTGGGCGAACCGGTGATGTTGCCATCGGCCTCGAGGATGGTGTGAGTGCCGTTAATGAGCCTGACACCCTCGGGCACAACCGGTGTGACAGTCATCCGTGTCGAGCCGAGCGCGACCGAGCCCCTGACGGCAAGACCGGAAATCGTGGCCTCCTCATCGGATGCGAAGACAAGAGTGGAATCATCGGCATAGGTGACATTGCCTGCGACAACACCGGTGCCGCCAAACGCCGCGGAGCCGGATACCGTGACAGCAGTCGTGCCTGAAAATTCGCCGGTCAGGTAAAGCATACCCGCGGAAACCATCGTGGGGCCGGTGTGGGTGCTCTTGCCGCTGAGTGTAAAGCGGCCGGTGCCAACCTTGATCAAACCGGCGGGATTGCTTGCCGTTTTGTTCTCAATGGCCCCGTTGAAAACCGTGTCGAGGTTTTTTCCGCCGATCTGGTAGTGCGTATACATGGGAGCGGTGGTGGCCTCGCGACTGACCAGTCTCTCAGTGGTTCCGCTGCTGGAAAGCGCGCCAATGACAACCGTGCCCGAAACGCAACTTTGCCTGTGGGGTTCGATGTAGGCGTTGTCGAGAACGATGCTGGTGTTGGCCCACTCGGTGCCCTTGAATGCCGAGTAGCCGTTGGTGCCATTGAGCGGGCGCACCCAGCGTTGCGTGGACGACGCGGTGTTGACGCGCAGTTCCCCTGAGAATTCGCTGAAGGTATCGACAAACAACTCGATATTGCTGCCGGCGGTGATCGTGAGAGTGCCCGAACCTCTTATGGGGCTGGCGAAACGCGTGGTGCGATTGGTTCTGATCCCGCCCGTGCTACCCTCCGGAACATAGATCGGCTGCTCGAAAAGGAGCGTGACGCTTGCCGTGCTGTCCAGCGCAAGCGTGCCGCCCGTCAGCACAACCGGCCCGTAGCCGGAAAGCAAATAGGACGTGGTGGGATGATAGAGTTTCAGCATGCCCTCCTGCAGCGTGCTCGTGCCGGAGAATGCCGCGTGCGTGCCGGAAAATGCCAGCGTGCCAATGCCTTTTTTTACAATGGGAATGTCGCCGGAGAGTCCGCCGCCTGAGCCGGGATCAATTGTCAAATCGCGCGCGGACACATCGACAGTGAGCGACGCGGGGGTGATGATTCCGGAAATGCTCACGGTGCCGCTGGCCGAGGTGTCGTTAAAGAGCACGCGGTCGCCATCGGCATAATTGGTGGCCGAGCTCGCGCCGGTCATGATCCAGTTGGTCGTGGTTTTGTCCCATGTGTCGTCAACGGAGCCGGTCCAAACGAGCGTGCCCGCCTCGACAGGGGCGATGATGGAGATCACGAGCGTGGCAGTGCCGTCGCCGTAGCTGTTGCTCGCGGTGAGCGTGACACGGGTGCCGCCGGCGGCGGTGAGCGTGCCGGTGATGCGACCGCTGGCGTCGATGGAAAGCCCCTCGGGCAGCGGCTCGGCCGCGAAGGAGGTGGGCGTGTTGGTCGCCGTGATTTGGTAGTCGAATGGCTGGCCCAGCGTGCCCGTCACGACGAGTTCGCTGGTGATGGCGGGCGCGAGCGAATACACGGTCAATTCAAGCGTTTTCGTGTCGGAGCCGACGAGGTTTGACGCGGTGAGGGTGATGTTGCTCGTGCCGGTGACAGTCGGCGTGCCGGAGATCTCACGAGTCTCCGAGTCGAAGCTAAGTCCCGAGGGCAAGCCGGTGGCGGCGAACGTTGTCGGTTCGCCGGTCGCAGTGAGCGTGTAGGAAAAGGGTTCGTCCACCAGGGCGGTTGCGGTGGTCGCGCTGGTGATCACAGGGACGGAGTAAGCGCTAAGTGTGAGCGTGGCAGTGCCGGTGCCGACAGCGTTGGTTGCGCCAAGTTCGATGATGCTCGTGCCCGAGGACAAAATTGTGCCGGAGATGAGGCCGCTCGCCGAGGCGATTGACAGGTCGGCAGGCAATGGGCTGGCGGAGTAACCCGTGGGATATTCCGTAGCGACGATTTGATAATTAAACACCTCGCCAACCGTGCCCGTGACCTCGAGTGAACTGGTGATGGCCGGCACATTGCCGGGAGGCGGCGGCTCGGAGATGGTGATTTCGAGTATCTTGGAATCGGAGCCGCCAAGATTGGTTGCCGAGATGGTGACATTGCTCGTGCCGGCGGCTGTCGCCGTGCCGGAGATGACGCCGCTGGCGGTGTTGATACTCAGCCCCGAGGGTAAGCCAATCGCATCATAACTCGCGGGATTGTTGCTCGCGACGATGGTGTAAGTGAAGGCTTCGCCAATCGTGCCGCTCGCGGTGAGCAGGCTGGTGATGACCGGCGCGTCAGGAAGCGATGCGGTTATTTCCACGGTTATGGTGTTGGCGTCCTGGCCGAGAACAGCCGACACGCCCGTGCCCGAGTAAACCCAGGAAAGCGTCGGCGCGCCGGTGATGCCGCCGGCGGCGCGGAGCAACGTGTAGGTGCCGGAAACGAGCAAGCCGCCCTCGGGGACGACCGGCGAGATGTCGAGTGTGGAACCAAGCGTGACGGAGCCCGCTACATCCATGCCGAGGAGCGAACCGGATGCAACCGCGGTGGACAAAAGCGTGGCGCCGTCGGCGTAAGTGACATTGCCGGCGACCGTGCCGGAACCGCCGAAGGCCGCGCTGGTGGAAACACTGACCGCGCTGGCACCGGCAAGCTGGCCGGTGACATGGAGCGCGCCGGCGCTGATGGTGGTCGCGCCGGTATAGGTATGGGCATTTGTGAGCGTGAGCATGCCCGTGCCGACTTTGGTGAGCGCGGCATTGGTCTCGATGGAACCGGCGTATGAAGTGTCGAGGTTTTTGCCGCCAATCTCATAGGTGACAAGTCCGTTGCTTCCGCCAAGAAGTTTTGCACTCGCACTCGATCCGGCGAGAGAACCGATGGCCATGGTGTTTCCATACGAAGCCGTGTTCGGCAAAAGACCCACGGAGCCATCAATGACAAGAGCGGTGTTTGTCCAGCTCGTTCCCGGAACGGCGACCGGCTGGGCGGAAGAAAGTTTGTTCAAACCTATGCGCGCGGTGCCCGAACCGGCCAAGCGCAATTCGCCGCTGAATCCAGTGAAGTCGTTTTGAAAATCCGCCCGGGAAACCGTGGTATTGATATTCAGAATCAAGGTTCCGGAACCAAGCACACCACCGTTGAGTGCAAAACGGTTTGGCGTGGTGATCTCGCCCGTCACTCCCGCCGGCACGGTGAAAGATTGATCGAGGTTTGGCTGGTTGCTGTTTGACGCCGCGGTGAGCGAATAGGTTCCGCCGGCGAAGACGATCGGTCCCGTGCACATGACGATATTTGATGCCGGGGCATAGGTTCGGAATATGCCTGCCTCAATGGTGACCGTGCCGCTGAAGCCGGTATTCGTCGCCGAAAAAATAAGCGCGCCCATGCCTGCTTTGCGCAGAGGAATATTGCCGTTGATGCCAAAGCCCGATGCGGGCGCAAAGGTCAGATCGCGTGTCACATCAACCGTGATCGCCGAGGGTGTAACCGCGCCGGGGATGTTGATGGTGTCGGTCGTCGAGGTATTGTCGAAAGTGACGGCGTCGCCAGCGGCGAAGGCTGCGGGAGCAGCACCGTTGATCCAGTTGGATGTGGAGGTGTCCCAGTTGCCATCGACATCGCCCGTCCAAACAAGATCCGCGGCCTTCAATCCCGCTTGGAAACAACCAAGCGCCACGGCAAACGAGCTCACGATCATGCGCAGGCGTTTTTGGTGTGAGGCGGTCGCAACGTGTCTGAACGTGCGTGTCGGATGGATGGGTTCGTTGTGCATGGATTTGTGAAATGGGGACATGGCGAACTAAAACGTGAAAGGGGAATGGCGAGGGTTTGGGTGCAGTATTTGCTTAGGATACCAAATGAAGTAAGAGATACCGCATCCCTATTTTTAGGGATCTTGCCGCATGATTTTTTTTATTTAGTCCGCACACAGGGCAGCACGCCTAAAATAATCCATGGAACAAACACTGCAAAATTATGCTATCATTGCGGCACTTCCAAGCGCAGATAATCATACATGATGTTTTTAGCCACGGCGTTGGCGCCTTGGTGTTCGAGGGCGATTTCGTTTTGCCCTTCGCGCAGCCAGTCCGCGGGGAATCGCACGTCGCGCGCGGTGTATTGGCCGTGGATGCCGGCGCGCATCATCGCGTTGTCTTTCGGCAAATCGCGCACGATGGCGGCCTCGCGCCCGTTGACGAGGACGCGCAGGATGCTGTTGTGCGCCCCGGCAATCGCGAGGTGCAGCACGGCGTCGCCGCCGCCGGTCGATATGGATTTGTCGCAGTCAAATAAGATTCGCCATGTGGCGCCGCGATACGTGCCGTCGGGCTGGATGCGCGCGATTTGCGCATAGTTCCAGTCGCGACGGGGATCGCTTTTGCCGATGATGTAGGTGATGTCGTTTGGAAAGTCTTTCGGATACTCGAGCCACAGTCCCCATCGACGGTGATTGTCGCCATGACGAAATTCCCGCGCCGTGCGGTCGGGCGTGCCGATTTCCCAGAGCTGACGTCCGTGGCGCACCGGCGTCCAGATGAGATCGCCGAGCGCGGTTGTCGCTCCGGGATTCACGGCGATGTCGTCGCGGCGAAACTCGCCAAGCACGCCGTCAACAAATGCGTAGAGCGTGTGGTTTCCGGCGCGGACGGAGGGGATGTGGAAATTTCCTCGCGCATCGGCGCGCGTCCAATACTGGTAGTTGCGCGCCTGCCGCTGCCAGTCGGGCGACGGCTCGGCGAGACCGACCCACGCGTTCGCGGCGTTGGCGGCGGGCGACTGCGGATCGCGAACAACAAGGCGTCCGCCGACCGCGCCGCGCTCGGCGGCTTTTGCGAAAGCGGGATGATCGAGCCAGGGCGCGGGCCATGCGGCGCGCTCCGCCGCGGCCTGGCGTTCGGCGTCGGCGCGAAGCGCGGCGGGGTCAGCGTTTTCGTTGAGATAAAGCATCCAGGGGCCGTAAACTTTTTGCCATGCGCGACCGGCGGGGGCGATTGTGTTCGGCGCGCCGTAGTGCGAGCACGCGAGGATTTTCAGGAGAATGCGCTGCCAGTGCGCGGTGTTGTGCTGGCGCGTGGGACCGCCGTTTTGGTCCTCGGTGCTGCCGTAAATAATCCAGCAGCCGAGGCGGGAGTTGCCGCCAATCCAGCCGTGCGCATAGTGCCCGCCGGCATCGGTGAAGTAGTGATATTTGTCGGTGATTTGATTCTTCCACGGGCCGCCGGTGAAACGCATGGATTCCTTCGGGCCGAGAATTTCAAAAGGCGTGTCGGCCGGGGGAAGTTCGCGAAAACGGTCGGCATCGACGGCAATGGTATCGAAAAGTTTGTCGCTGACTCGCGAAACAAAACGCGCCTGCGCCATGGTGAACGCGGCGCGGTCCGCCGGATGAGTGAAGACGGCGAACATGCGCAGCGCGCGCTCGCCGGGGAGCATCACATAGTGGAGCGCGACGTCGATTTCGCCGCGGCCGTTTTGGGCAAAAACGAGCTCGGCTTTTTGTCCGGCATTTTTTGCGGGATCGGCGGCGATGGTGAGCGCCGGACGCGCGAGGTGATTATTTTTTCCGGTGTGCCAGTCGAGATAACTGGGCGAGGCGAGGACGGCGCGCTCACCGAGGCTGAATTGCGCGAGGTTGCCCGTGGCGCGGTCAATCTCGGCGCGAACAAGACCGTTGGAGAGGATGATCGTCTTGTCGTGCCGCTCAAGCGTCACAAGCCCGGTTGCAACGGCGGCTGCGCAAAGCGACTGGCAAGCGAACAGGATTGTGACGACAAGAAGCGGCAGGTGGCGCATGGCTTTAATCGGAGTGGATCAGGCTGTCCGCAAACGGCGGAGCGCGGCAAGGATCGTGAGCGCGACGAGGTAGAGGAGACCCGGCGCGCCGCCGCCCCCGCCCCCACCCTTGTCGGTGTCGTCACCGGTCGGCGGCGGAGCGGTTGTGCCGGTGTTGGTGCCACTGGTAGAGGCGGTTATTGTCAGCGTGGCGGTGTTGCTGACGATCCCACCCATTTCATTGGAAACTAAAACGGAATAAGCACCGACATCCGCCTGCTGCACATTTGTTATGATGTGAGAATAAGCGGTCGCACTGGAGATGATCTCACCGTCCTTCTGCCATTGGTAGGCGGGGTTTGGCGCGCCTATGGCAAGGACAGTGAAGGTGGCGGTGGCACCGGTGGCGACGATTCTGTTTTCCGGGTGGCCGAGAATGCGCGGACTGTCGAGAAACACGCGAATGGTGCTGTTGCCAGTGTCGGCCACGTAGATATCGCCCGTAGTGCTGTCAGTCGTGATGGAGGCGGGGGAGTCGAGACGCGCATCGGAATCGATGCCGTCGGACGAACCGGGACTTCCTGCAAGGCCGGCGCTGGTGACAACCTCCCCGGAAACGATGTCGAAACGACGGATGGTGTGATTGCCTGTGTCAGCGATGTAAAGGTTGCCGGCTGAGTCGGCGGCGAGTCCCTTGGGTTGATTAAAACGAGCGTCTGCTGCAAGGCCGTCGGCGGTGCCGCTCACACCAAGCCGCCCGGCGACCGTGCTGATGGTGCCGCTGGCCGGATCGATTTTCCGGATGGCATTGTTGAGCGTGTCGGCAACGTAGAGTTGCCCGTCGGAGCCGAGAATGATGCCGGCGGGAGCGTTGAGGCGAGCGGTCGTGAAATCACCATCGCTCGCGCCGGATGTGTCGAGCGCACCGGCGGCGATGGTGGCTGTGCTTGCGCCGGCGGCTAGTTTAAAAACGACGTGACGCTGGGTGCTGGCGATATAAAGATTACCCGCGGTGTCGCAAGCGAGCCCGCCGGGTTGCGCGATTCCCGAGGTGAGCGTGGTGACTTGGCGAGTCGAGAGGTTGAGTGAGAGGATGGCGTTGTTGCCGGTGTCGGCAATGATGAGCGCGCCGCCACCGCCGACGGCGAGCGCGGCGGGTTGCGAGAACGTGGAACCGATTGGCGTGATTGTGGAAACATTGCCGCGCGGATCAATGGCGCGAATGGCGTTGTTGAGCGTGTCGGCGATGTAGAGATTGCCGTTGGGATGCGCGACGAGGGCTCCGGGAGAATTAAAACGCGCGACCGTAACGGCGCCGTTCGCAGCACCCGTGGTTTGGGCGAGTCCCGCGAGAACGACAAGCGCGGACTGTCCATTGATGGTTATCGTGATCTGCTTTTCGGTGGATCCTATCGCATTGGTTGCGGTGATGGTAATGGTGAAGACGCCGGTTACTGCCGGTGTTCCGCTGATGACGCCCGTGGCCGGATCGAGGGCAAGTCCGGCAGGCAAATCATCGGCGGCAAACGTCACGGGCGAGCTGCTGGTGATCGCTATCGTGTAATTGAAGGACGCCCCCGCGACGCCGTTGATATTGATTTCATCACCTCCGGTAAAAATGGGCGCGGTGGGCGCGGTAATGGTAAGGGTGAGGGTGGCGGTGGCGGTTCCCTGTTCGTTGGTTGCGGAAAGCGTCACATTGAATAATCCCGCAACCGTGGGTGTGCCACTGATGACGCCGGTCGTGGTGTCAATGACGAGGCCGGCGGGCAGGCTTGCGGCCGCGTAGCCGGTCGCGTCGTTGAGCGCGGTGATGGTGTAGGTGAATGCAACGCCTTGCGCGGCCGACGCGGTGAGCTCGCTTGTGATGACGGGCGCGGTGTTCTCATGCGCACCGATGTCGGGCGCAAGTCCGGCATAGGGAAGGCCGACATCAATGCCGGCGTCAATCAGGGCGCTGCCGAGTTTGGGTTTTAGGAAGGTGATGTCCGGCAGGTCGCCGTTGGCCTTGCGGGGAAGCGTCGTGAGTTGAGTGAAATCGACGCTTTCGAATTCGGTGTCGGCGAGTTGCGCGGGTTCGGCGGCAGTCGGGATGGCGTTGTGATCCATCGTGTTTCCGGTGTCGGCGAGGTTGCTGAGTATCCTGTTCAGCGGGTTTCCATGGCTGAGGTTGTTACGGATGACATGATCGGTGCCGGGAACATCAACGCCCGGTTGGTTCGGATCGGCATTAGGTTGATAGCCGAGGAAATTATAATCGGAGCTGTTTTGATAAGCACTGTTGTTATACCAATCGATGCCGCCGGGGTGATGATTGGCGTAGAAGCCGCGTTTGTTTTTGACGGCGATGCTGTTGCGCACGGTGTTGCGAGGGATGGGATTGGGGACGTCGGATTTTGCGATACCGTAGCCGCCTGCCTTGAAACCGGTGCCGTCGCCGCGGGAGACGCCGTCCTTGCTGTAACCGTTGTAAAGGGCCCAGCAGTTTTCAAAAACGACGGATTGGTTTTGGTTGATGCAGTCGAATCCGTCGTCGCTGTTATACCAGGCGCGGCAGCCGCGGAAGATGTTGCCCGCGCCGTTTCCGTGGCAGCCAAAGCCGTCCACGTTTCCACCCGCGCCGCCCTCGGAAACGTCGTCCCAGTTGTTGTAGGCGTCGCAGTTGAGCACGAGGTTTCGCGCGGCGCTGCCGGACATGTAAACACCGATGGCCTTGCCGTCGTGCATGGAGAGGCGCTCGAGGATGTTGTCGTTGCCGGTGACCTCAAAGCAGATGGATTGGGTGTGCGTGGTGATGTTCACTTGCACGCCGATGACTTCGAGGCCGCGAATGTGTATCCAGGAGCCTTTAAGACTGAAGACGTGGATTCGGTATCCGGCAGGATTGACCGCGCTCATGTCAAAAACGGGCTTTTCGTCCTGATACGCGGCGTAGGTGATCGGGCTGCCGCTTGATCCGCTTTTGGTGAGGTCGGTGACGTAGGCGAAAACGCCGCTGTATGCCGCGATCTGCGAGTCCTGCATGGCATAGGTGCCGCCGCGAATGTAAACGGTTTCGCCGGGCGAGACGGCTTCCTGCGCGCGCTGGATGGTGGCGAAGGGGCGCGCGAGCGTGCCGGTGGCGTTGTCATCGCCATCGGGCGCGACAAACCAGTCGAACGGACCAACGGTGCCTTCAACGCTGATGTTAAGCGTGGCCGAAGTGGCGCCGTTGCCATTGACAGCGACAATGGTCAGGGCAATGGGGCTTGTAGTTTTGATGTCGCCAGTGATTTCTCCAGTGGCGGTATTGATCGACCAGCCTTCGGGAAGATTTGCCGCGGCGAAGGAAGTGGGGGCGTTGCTGGCGGTGATTGTGTAACTGAAGGCGTCGCGATAATTGCCCGAGACAGCGAGTTCACTGGTGATGACCGGGCGCGGGCTGCCGGAGTCAACGGAAACGACGGCCTGTATTTTGTTTGCATCGACAATGGTGATGCTGGCGACAAATCCCGGCGCGGCGGATTCATCCCAAATAAACAACGGCGAGCCGGTGATGCCGCCGGCAGCCTGAAGAATTGTGTAGGTGCCGGGAACCAGCGTGACACCCTCGGGGACGACAGGCGTGACCTTGAGGATGGAGCCGAGCGCGACGGCGCCGCCGACATTGAAGGTGGCGAGCGCGCCCGCATCGGTGGCATCGGCGAGAAGCGTGGAGCCGTCCGCAAAAGTTGCCGCGCCCGTGCTCGTGCCGGAACCGCCAAACGCGCCAGAACCCGCGACCGTGACCGCGCTCGCGCCGGAGAGATGCCCGGTGAGGTGAAGCGCGCCCGCGCTGACCGTGGTCGCGCCGGTATAGGTGCTCACACCGCTGAGCGTGAACATACCGGTGCCGACCTTGGTGAGGGCGGCGATTTGCGCGGCGGTTTTATTCTCGATAGTTCCGCTGAAAACGGTGTCGAGATTTCGCGCGCCAATGGCAAAAACCGTCGTGCCGTTGGCGGGGCGGGCCACGAGCCTTTCCGTGCCAATGACATTGCCCAGCGCGCCAAAGCTAATTGTGCCAGTCGACGCGCCGCTACCATGCGGCTCGATATAGACATTGTTGAGTATAACGCTTGCGCTGGCCAACTCGGTGCCCTTTGAGGCGGCGTAGCCATTGGTGCCGTTGAGGTGGCGTATCTGCCTGACAGTGGATGAAGTTGTATTGAGGCGAAGCTCGCCAGAAAAGTTAGCGAACGATTCGCCATAAATATCGATAATGTTTCCGGCTGTAACCGTGAACGTGCCGGAGCCTGTCACGGCTCCGCCGATGCGCAAAGCGCGGCCGGTTCGCATCTCACCTGTTTTCCCCTCGGGGATAAGGATCGAGTGGTCGAGAACGATGGAGGTCGAGGCGTCCATCGTGAGTGTTCCTCCCGCCAAAACGACCGGACCGAAGGACGATGTGACGTAATTAACCGCAGGATAAAAAACCTGAAGCGCCCCCGCCTCCACCGTGGTCGTGCCGGTGAACGCCGTGTTCGTGGCGGAAAACGCCAGCGTGCCCGCGCCCTTTTTGCGCAACTGCATGTTTCCGGAAAGTCCTCCGCCGGCGGCGGGCGCGAAGGTAAGCGCGCGCGTCGTGTCCACGGTGACCGATCCGGGCGAAACCGCGCCGGGGATTGCGATCGTCGCGGTGCTCGACGTGTCATCGAACACGACCGCGTCGCCGTTGATGAACGTCGCGGGCGAGCCGTTGTAGATCCAGTTTTGCGATGTCGAGTTCCAGTTGCCGTCGGTCGCGCCGGTCCAGGTAAGCGTCGCGTTCTGGGCGAAGGCGGCGCCCTGCAACATCAGCGCGGAGGCGCCGGCGAGCAGAAGCGTTTTTGCGATGCTAAAGACCCGAGTGATTGCGGGCGTGGGCAGGGTGTTTGTTTGGGTGCGCATAAAAGGGATCAAGGGTGTGTTGGAGCGAGGGGCGTGGAGCGGGCGACGGTCAAAAATTTGTTACTTTTCGACGTAAAAATACCAAAACGCCCATGCCCCTCCGCACCCCTATTTTTAGGGATGCCTAAAAAAACGCACTCTGGCAGAGTAGTTTAAATGAAACCCCCGATCACACGCCTGATCCCCCTCTTTCTCATTCTCCTCGCCGCCGTCCCGCTGGCCCGCGCAGCGCAAACCCCCGCCACGAATTCTCAGCAGGCGCAAAGCACCGGCCCCGAGTTCATCATACACAACTGGTTCGTCGAGGACGGGCTGCCCCACAACGGCATCAACAACATCGTGCGCGACTCGCGCGGCTTTCTCTGGATAGGCACGCTGGGCGGCCTGGCACGCTTCGACGGGAGAAACTTTATCGAATATCCGATACCGGAGGATTTTGCCCACAGCCGATACAATATCCGCGCCCTCGCGATCGAGGATGAAAACACAATCCTGCTGCTCAACGCGGCGAACAAACTCCTTCGCCTGCGCAACGGAAAATACGAACTGCATCCGGCGAATGAGCACCTAGCCAACATCACGCCGCGCGACCTCGCGGTGGATCACACCGGCGCCGTCTGGATCGGCACGGACTCGCCGTCGATCATGCGCTGGTCGGAAGCCGGCGGCGCGGGCGCAATGGAAATCTTCGACACCGAGGCGGGCGTCACCCGGCGCAATTCCACCTTCTGTTTCGTGAGCGACGAGAACAACCGCACCTGGGTGGCAGGCGGCGATTTTTTCGGCTGGTATGAGGACGGCGAACTGCATCGCTACGAAAAACAAAGCCCCCGCTCGGTCATGATAACCAAGGCGCGCGCCGGCGGGCTCTGGGTCGCGAGCCGCGACAACCTCGCGCGCTTCGACACGACACGCGGCACCTGGAATGTCGTGCTCTCCGGCAAGGACTGGCCCATGGCGCGCGCCGGGCTTCAGCATTTTTATGAAGGCAAGGACGGCGTGCTCTGGCTGGCAACCCGGCGCGACGGCGTGCTGCGCCTAATCGACGGACACCTGAAGCCCCTGGCGCTTCGATACGACCGCGTGCATGCCATCAACGAGGACATCAACAATGACATCTGGCTCGGCATCTACGCCGCCGGGCTCGTCCACCTGAAACCAAACCGCCACGTGATACTGAACAGCGACGCCGGCCTGCCCATGGACGTGAGCACATCGGTGAGCATTGACGAAACCGGCGCGCTTTGGTGCGCCAACCAGGCGGGCGGGCTCGTGCGTGTCGAGAACGGCGAAATCACCGTCATAAAAGCCCCCACCCGAAACATGCCCTTTGTCATCAATGTCTGCGCGGATCAGCGCGGCACCATCTGGGTCGGCACGGCGAGCGGCCTGTATTCAACACCCGTCAAGGCGGACGACGGACAGCGCGTCCTGCGTCACGTCAATCCGGCGCTGCGCGGCATCCAAACTCTCTTCTGCGATTCCAAGGGAAACCTCTGGCTGAGCTGGGCATCCTCAAAATTCGCCGTCATAAAAACGGCGTGGTGAACGAATTCACAGCGGAGGACGGCTTCCCTGGCTCGCGGGTGGCCAGCATCGCCGAGCGCAAGACACCGAAAGGCCGCGAAATATGGATGGCCTTGGAAAACGGCCGGCTCTTCCAAGTGCGCGAGGACGCGCCCGACGGCGAAAAAAAGTTCATCGCGCAATCACTCCCCCACGGCGCCCTCGACGCGCAATTGCACACGCTCTTTGTCGACTCCGAAAACAACCTCTGGCTCGGCACCACCAGCGGCCTCGTCCTCTGGCGAGAAGACACCCCGCGCCTCTTCACCCAGGACGACGGCCTGCCCGACAACATAATCAACCAGGTCATCGCAGACGGCTACGGACGCCTCTGGGTGAGCAGTCGCCGGGGCATTTTTCATGTATCCATAAAACAACTACTGGCCGCGGCGGACGCGCCCGGCTCCCCCGTCAACGCCACGCTCTTCGGGCGCGACGACAACCTTGAGGGAATCTCCGGCATGGTCGGCATCCAGCCCATGGCGTGGAAGCACCGCGACGGCAACCTGTGGTTTGTCACCTATCGCGGCGTTGTCGGTTTCGACGCCGTGCGCCCGCCCGAAACACCCAAGCCGCTTCCCGTTTACATCGACGGCATCCATATCGACGGAGCCCGCGTTCCCGTGCCCGGCAAGGGTTCAATTCATATCGGCCCGGGCGTCGGGCAGCTTGAGCTGCATTTCGCCGCGCTTGATTTCTCGAATCCCGGACGCGTGCGCGTGCGACGCATGCTCGAGGGCTTCGACATAGACTGGAACGACGCCACCGGCGAACTCCACTGCGCCTACCCCAACCTCCAGCCAGGACGCTACGTGTTCCGCGTCGAGGCGATCAACGGCGACGGCGGCGCGAGCCGCGCCGAAACCTCCCTCGTCATCATCGTCGCGGCCGCGTGGTGGCAGACCGTGTGGTTTCGCGCGATCCTTGCCTTCGCCTGCGTCGCGCTCGTCTCGTGGATCGCGCTCAAGGTTTCCAACCGCCTCCTCAAGCAACGGCTCCGCCGCCTCGAGCATGAGCACGCCCTGGAGCGCGAACGCACGCGCATCGCGCGCGACTTGCACGACGAGCTCGGCGGCCGTGTCACCAAAATCGGATACATCGCCGACAGCCTGCTCCGCGAGGACGAACCGACCCCGGTGAAGGAGCTCGCGCAAAACCTGGTCACCCAGTCGCACTACCTTGTGGAGGATCTTCACGGCGTTGTTTGGACTGTAAACCCGCAAAATGATTCCTGGCAGCAGCTCGCCGCATACATAGTGCGCTATGCCCAGCGCCATCTCGCCGGCACGCCAATCCTGTGCACCGCCGATGGCGCGCACACCATCCCTGACCTGCCAATCACGCCCGAAGCCCGCCACAACATCCTGTCCATCGCAAAGGAAGTGCTGAACAATATCCTCAAACATTCGCAAGCCGCGCGCGCCACCATCACCATGAGTGTCGAAAACGAGCGTTTTCGCCTCGTCATTGCCGACGACGGACGGGGCTTCGATCCGAACGCGCCCGAAAACAACGAGGGCAACGGCCTCTACAATATGCGAACGCGCATGGCTGAGATTGGAGGACGTGTTGACATAACAAGCAATCCGGGGAATGGTTCGACGATCACAATAGACTCGCCTCTCAAATGCCGCCCGCCCCAATACGGAGGCGGGGCGAACCCCCAGCCAAAAAACCCGGATGCCACTCAAAGTCGCCATTGTTGAAGACCGATCCGAGATCGCGGAGGAGCTCTCCCGCATAATCACGCGCGCGCCCGACATGGAACTCGCCTGCGTGTGCCGCAACTACCGAAGCGCCCTCGCGCGCATTCCCGAGGCGCAGCCGGACGTCGTCATCATGGACATCAACCTGCCCGACGGCTCGGGCATCCAGGCCACCGCCCACATCAAGCGCGTCCTTCCAAAAACCGAGGTTCTCATCCTGACAATCTACGAGGAGACTGACGAAATCTTCAAGGCGCTCGAAGCCGGCGCGAGCGGCTACCTCCTCAAACGCTCGTCATCGGAAGAGCTTCTCGCCGCGCTCAGAAATCTTTCAAAGGGCGAAGTGCCCATGACCGGCGAAATCGCGCGCAAGGTCATCCAGTTTTTTCACAAGGACAAACCCGTGAGCGCCAGCCAAAGCCTCGACGATCCGCTTACCCTGCGCGAAATCGAAATCCTGCAAATGGCCGCGCGCGGACTCTCCGCAAAGGAAATCGCCGCGCAATGCGGCATCGGCGTGCAAACCGTGAACAGCCACCTGCGCAGCATCTACGACAAGCTCCACGTGCACTCCCGCATGGAGGCCGTAAACAAATATTTCGGCTAAAGCTGTTTCGGTTTAAATTGTCGCGAGGAAATGCCTTTTGGTAGGGCGAACTGTCCCCGGTGAGCCGCAACATCCCCGGCTCACATGTCCAGAATCGCGATGCCGTGCGCTTCGAGGTTGACCGTCTTCGCCGTCCTGCCGTTGGCGAGCGTGATGCGCGTGGCTTGCGGCGTGCCGGCGTTGTTGATAACGACGAGCTTTTTGCGCTTCGGAAAATACGT
Source organism: Ereboglobus luteus (assembly GCF_003096195.1). Taxonomy (NCBI): domain Bacteria; kingdom Pseudomonadati; phylum Verrucomicrobiota; class Opitutia; order Opitutales; family Opitutaceae; genus Ereboglobus; species Ereboglobus luteus. The sequence goes on from NZ_CP023004.1 coordinate 4,171,990, forward strand.
CGCCTCGGTGTTGAGGTTTTCGGAGTGCCACACGCCCCACTTTGCCTCGTGCGCGGCGGCCCAGAAAAGCGCGCGGTGCAACAGGCGCGTGTTTTCGTAGGTGAATTTGAATCCGCTCATATACACCGCGCGACCCTTGCCAAAGGCGTGCGTGGCGAGGCGCGGCGAAGCTTCGCCAGGACGCTCGGCGTGCACATGCGTGTCGCCGTCGAAAACATAAATGTTGTCGATTTCCTTCGGGCCAAAATCGAGCGTCACGTCGGCCAATTCCTCGGTGATAAAATGCTTTGGAGAGAGGTCGTATTTGTAACGTCCGTTGGCGACGCGCTCGCCGTTGTCGCGATCGAGTCCGAGCACGCGCGCGAGGCGGAAGTTTTGCCCGGCCTGCGGGAGCGCGCTTGGCTCTGCAATGCCGATGAGGCCGCCGCCGCGTTGCACGTATTCCGTGATCGCGGTTTCGACGCGCGGGTCGGCCCAATGCGCGCCGCCGCTCCACGCGGTGCCGGCGCGTCCGCAGTTGATGATCGCCTTCACGCCGCGCGGCACGCCGTTTGCGCGATGTCGTCGAGGCTGATGAATTGCACGTCGAGCGGAAGCCCGGAGAGCGCCTCGAGCACGTGGTAGAGTTCGACGTTGGCCATGAAGTGGCCGGAGCACGTCCACGCGCGCAGATCGCCCCACGCGGTGAGCACGGCGACCTTGAACGGCGCGACATGCGGTTTGTCGCCCTTGTGGAATGATTTCAGCAGGCGGAATTCGTTGGCCACTTTTTCAATGTAATCCTGGAAGTCGGCCACGGTTCGACGAGCGAGAGATAGCCGCCGAGGCCGATGCGGTCGATGGGCGCGCGCACGATGCCGCGGCGCGCGTCGATCCAGAAATTTTTCGCGTCGAGCGTGGGGTTGCCGCCGCCGTTTTTTTGGAAGGTGGGCTCGCCCTTGAGTCCGGTCGGGAAAAGATACGGGTGCAGGCGCAGCTCTTTTGTGGACACGCCGCGCGAGTGCGCGCAGAGGCGAACCTCGAAGGCGTTGAACACGCACTTGATGAGGCCGTCGAAACCGAACTCATGGAAGCGCGGGCTGCTCGGTTCGACGCCGATCCAGTTGTCGTCGTAAAAAACGTAGGCGAGCTTCTTGTGCTTGTGGACGAGATCGACGCACTTGCGGCCAAACTCGATCACGAAGTCGTGCATGAACGCCATGTAGTCGCGGTAGCGGCGCGTCGGGGCGTTGTGCGTGGAATTGTAGAGGCCGCCGTTGACGAAATCCTCGGAGGTGAGCTTGTAGCCGTATTTTTTCTCGAAGAGTTTCAGCGCGCGCGGGCTCACGGTCATTTCATAATCGGCCCAGTCGGTATACACGTCGCGCAGCGTTTGTGGTCGGCGCCCCAGAACCACGTTAAATTATAAAACATCGACGTGAAACGCACGACGCGCGTGTCGGCATGGTCGCGCAGCCAGCCGTCGAGATATGCGAGCAGCGCCTTTTGCGTTTCCGGATGCATGGGATCGACGGCGGAGAGATGCTCGCGATCACCCCAGTTGTTGGTGAGTGATTATACATCGAGATTTCCTCCCAGATACGGAACGCGAGAAAATTGACCGTGTACGGTGCCCGGGAGTTGCGCCGGTGATGATGACCGCGCCTTTTTTCGGATCAACGCTCCACTTCGCCTTCGGCACTTCACCGCCCGTGTGCGGTCGAAAACCTGCCACCACTGCTTCGGCGAGTCCTTGACGTTCACGACAAACTGCTCGGTGTAATAACCGTCGAGCAACGAAATCGTGACGGACGGTTTCGCCGCGACAACCGGCCTCGACATGAGGAAATTTTGCTGGAGCTTGTGCGGATTCTTGCGCGCCCAAGGCTGCACGAACGCACGAGGCAGATCGTCGAATAAATCGAATAACCGGATTGCGTGATTCCGGCGAAAGCTGTGTGCCGTCGGAGTCGCGAATGGTGTCGGCGCCCCATTTTTTTGCGAGCTGGAGCGTGAGCTGTTCAAAGCCGGCCTCGCCGGGAAGCGTGAAACTGCCGGAGAAAGAAGGAATGTTTGTGGACATGGCAAAGGAATATCCGCGGAATCAAGGAGTGGTGGATGCGCAAAAAGCCCTACCCTTCTGCAAAAATCGCGCAGTTTGCAGAGCTCCGATGCCGGCGAGGAGGACGATGCCGATGCCGTGCGTGTCGTTCAGTTCAGAGGAGATCGCGTTTGTAATACTCCGACTGAACGAGAATTCCGAGCCCCGGCAGACACCGTGCACATTGCCGAATTTGTCGATCGAGTTTTTGTTGATCGCCTCCCACGCCCTGTATGCGGCGCGGATGTAGGCGCGGGATCCTTATACCAGCCATTCCGCACGCCGCGCGAAAATCCATACATGAACATCGCCGTGCACGAGGTTTCGGGATAGGAATCGTGCTCATTGACAACCTGGTGGAACATGCCCGCGGCGTCCTGCTGCGCAAGGATGCCCGCGCTGAATTCGCGGAAAAGTCGAGCAGTTGCGGACGCAGCTTGTGCTTCTCGGGCAGCACGGCGAGCAGCTCGGAAAGCGAGAAAAGCACCCAGCCGTTGCCGCGCCCCCAGGGAATGCCGGTCGCCTTGCCGCGCATAAAATCATAGACGTGCGACATGAGGCGCAGGCGCGGGATGTAGAGGTGCTTTTTGAACCCGATGAACTGGCGCGCCGCGTCGTCGATGTATTTCCGCTCATTCGTGAGCTGGTAATAACGCACGAGGAACGGCACGCTCATGTAAAGGTCGTCGCCACATGGTGTCCTCATGGAAGGTGTGCATGAGGTTTTTGCGGAAGAAGGTGCCGTCGGGCAGGCGAACTTGCTTGTTGCTGATGTGATCGGCCACGACATCGGCAATTTTCCTGCTGCCGCGCAGCTCGTAGTATTTCGCAACCTCGAGCATTGCCGAGCCCGCCGAGCCGCAA